>JAJFVE010000175.1 GCA_021371965.1 Planctomycetaceae bacterium | reverse complement strand
TTCCCGTTGCCGTGTCCACAACCGCGCAAGGATTGCCGCACGTGTTGCCCTTGTCATCCCAGACGATCTTCTGGTCCGACCACGTCTTGCCGTTATCGGTCGAACGCCGCACGAGCAGATCGATATCGCCCGAGTCGCTGCCGCTGCTCTTGCGCCCTTCACAGAACGCCAGCACCGTGCCTTTGGGCGTTACGGCAAGGGCCGGTATGCGGTACGTGTGGTAACCGTTCTCGCCGCTTGTCCAGAGAACATCCTGTTTCACCCTGTCAGTTTGCAGTGCGGCGTCCTTGCCTTTGTTCATGCTCGTCTCCTTCTTGAGTCGCTGAGGGCGAGCGCCGCCCGCCGGCGATGGACCGGAGGCCCAGGCCGTCAGGCTGACCAAGCCCAGAGCGGCCGCTAGAACGCAAAGCACCAGCGAGCCGATGCTGAAGTTGCGGAGATCCGCCTTGCACTTGAGCGTCTCATGATATCGCTTAGATGTTCGTGACACAGCCAGCACTCCTCATCCGCTGCTGGACAGATCGATGCATTACCCCGGCGGGTCGCGGCAGGAAGATTATGCTCGGCCTCAACAAACCCCGCAAGAGCGAGTCAACCCGCCACGGCGTCTCGAGCAACGCCGCTCCCGGCTTCCCCCGGAGGGTTCCAATGCGTCGCCCGCGAAAGCGGTACGGGCCATGCCGCAATTGTACATCCTTGCACTTTGTTGTACTTTTCACAGCGGTTTTGTCATCCGCGTGGCGTTGGGATAGCGGCAAACCCTGCTGCACCGTCACCGAAACCAGTAAGGCGTCCATATCGACCGGAATGGATCGCATGGGCGGGACGCCCATGCTACTCACGGGCAAGATGCCCGTGCTACGGCGGGACGTCCGTGCTACGTGTTGCCGTTGTCGGCCATCAGGAGGCGGACTTCGTCGTAGGTGGGCAGGGCGGCGAGGGTTCCGATCTTGGTGCAGGCCAGCGCGCCGGCGGCGTTGGCCCATTTGGCGGCTGTGGCCAGGTCGTGCTTGCGGCCCAGGGCGGTGACGAGCGCGCCGGTGAAGGCGTCGCCGGCGCCGCTGGTGTCGGCGATGTCCACCTTGTACGGCGGCACGCGGACGAACTCGCCTTGGCCGGTGACGACCAGGCAGCCGCGCGGGCCCAGTTTCAGCACGGCGGCCTGGGCGCCCTGGGCGATCAGGTCCAGGCCGATGTTCATGTCGGCGCGTTCCTCGCCGGTCTGCTTGCCGGTGATCAACTCGGCCTGGATCACATTGGGGCAGATCACGTCCACGTGCGACAGTTCGCTGCACAGGCCCTGCATGCCCGGGGCGGGGTCCAGCACGATCATGCACCCGTGGCTGCGGGCCAGATTCGCCGCGGCCCGCAGTGTCGGCAGGGGAAGCTCCAGTTGCAGCAGCACGATGTCGGCGGTCTTGAACAGGTCTTCGTGCGTGAAGAGGTGGTCGTCGGCCGTAACGGCCGCATTGGCGCCGGCGGCGACGATGGTGGCGTTCTCGCCCTTGGAGTCGACCAGGATGATCGAGACGCCCGTCGGGGCCGTCGAGTTCGTGCAGACGGCCGCGGTGTCGATGCCTTCTTCCTGCAGGGCGTCGATGAGCTGGTGGCCGAAGAGGTCGTCACCCACGCAGCCGATGATGCTGACGTTTCCGCCCATGCGGGCGGCCGCGGCGGCTTGAAGAAGCCCCTTGCCGCCGGGGCTGGTGACGAAGTTTGCGGCCGTGCGGATGGCCTGGCCGGGCGCAGGCAGGTGCGGGCAGTGCACGGCCATGTCCATCGTGATCGAACCGACTACCAGGATTTGCGGTTTGTCGGGCATGCTTTATTGTAGTGGTGAGTTGTGAGTGGTGAGTGGTGAGCGAGAAAACTCACAACTCACAACTGAGGGCAGCATCCGAACAATTTCAAAAGCGGCAGCTAAGGCTGCCGCACTCCATACTCACCACTCACAACTCACCACTGCTTCTAAGACCATTGCAGCTCACTGGGTCCTTTGCGGACTCGGCCCAGGATCCAGGGGCGTTCGCCCAAACCGGCCAGGTGATTCATGATCGGCTCGGCGAAGGTCGGCGCAACTACCAGTACGAAGCCCACGCCCATGTTGAAGACGCGGAACATTTCCAGCGAATCGACCGGTCCTCGCTCGGCGATGAGGTTGAAGATCGCAGGGACGGTCCAGCTGTCGCGTTTGACGCGGACGGTCAGCCCCTGCGGGATGACGCGCAGCAGGTTGCCCTCGATGCCGCCGCCGGTGATGTGCGCCAGGGCCTTGATGGGGCGCTTGACGCGGTAGCGGTGCAGGATGTCCAGGATCGGCTTGACGTAGATGCGCGTCGGGCGGAGCATCTCCTCGCCCAC
The DNA here is from genome assembly GCA_021371965.1 of Planctomycetaceae bacterium. The sequence goes on along the minus strand of JAJFVE010000175.1, from coordinate 51,410 downwards.
GCTGGCCCCGCCCAGTGCGGCCGGGCGGTCGGTCAGTTTGAACTGCCCCGGCCCCAGCAGCGCCTTGCGAGCCAGGCCGTAGCCGTTGGAGTGCAGACCGTTGGACGCCAGGGCGATGGCCACGTCGCCGGCCTCGACGCGCGAGCCGTCGATGATGCTCTTGCGTTCGACGACGCCGACGGCGAAGCCCGCCAGGTCGAACTCCTTTGGCTTGTAGAAGGCGGGCATCTCGGCCGTCTCGCCGCCCAGCAGGGCGCAATTCGACTGCATGCAGCCATCGACCATGCCGCGGATGATGGCGGCCATGCGCTGCGGGTCGAGCTTGCCCACGCCCATGTAGTCCAGGAAGAACAGCGGCTCGCCGCCGGTGCAGATCAGGTCGTTGACGTTCATGGCCACCAGGTCGACCCCGACGGTGTCCAGCACGTTCATGCCGAAGGCGATCTTGAGCTTGGTGCCCACGCCGTCGGTGCAGGCCACCAGCACCGGGTCGCGGTAGTTTCGCCGCAGCAGGCTTTCGGGAAAGTCCAGGCTGAACAGCCCGGCGAAACCGCCGAAACGGTCCAGCACGCGCGAGGTGTGCGTGCGTTTGACCAGCGGGGCGATCAGGTCGACCATCGCGTCGCCGGCCTCGATGTCCACGCCGGCGCCCTTATAGGTCATGGCGGAGGATGATGTCATGGCCAGTATGGTATCAGTCGCGCGGGAGATTGCAAGCAGTAGCCGATAGCCAGCAGCCGGTGTAATACCCAAGGCCCCTTTGCGCTGGCAGAATGCAGGGGCACGTCACCTATGATCGACTGACTGCTGGCTACGGGCTACTGGGACCAGGAATTCGTGTAACCGCGGCGGGGCGTTGGACACATATCCGGCAAGTGCCGGCGGCGATGTCCCTTTCCAGGGCGCCCCGGTTTGAAATTATGTCGAATTTCACGGTTTTTGGCCTTTGTTCTGCTGGAAATTCACAACATCTCACGCTACATTAGGTTGGGCGTGGGTTTAACAAAAGGGCTGATCTTCCCTTGGCGCGGCGGCCCGGGGACAGGCGCGAGAACGATGCACCAGCGAAACGTCTGCATATTCCTGTTGACCTGTATCTTTGCCGCGCCGGCGGCCCGCGCCGAAGGCCCCGAAACGGCGCTGACCGACGCGCAGTCGCTGGAGTTGTCCACATATACCGCCCAGTTGAACGACCCGCAGCGCAGCGCTAAGACCAAGCAGGAAGCGGCCGCTTTGCTGCTGACGCGCAGCTATCCCCAAGCCACTGCGGCATTGCTGACGGTGCTGAAGAATCCCTCCAATCAAACCGCCCAGATCGCCATCGCGCAGGCCATCGCCGAAAACGGTCCGGCCCATCCGGACTTTGTCACCCCGCTGGTGTCGATGGTGACCGGCGCGGATTCGACCGTGCGCGGCGCCGCCGCCAAGGCGCTGGCCACCTATCGCAGCAAGGGCGAGGGCAAGCTGATCGCCCTGGCCCTGGACACCCACCAGGACCGCTCCGTGCGACAGGTCTCGATCGAAGCGATGGGCACGCTGCTGGACAAGCAGGCCGCCGCGACGCTGATCAAGCTGATCGATGATGGCGACGCGACCATTCGCGATGCGGCCATGCTGTCGCTGGCGACCATGACCAATAACCAGAACCTGGGAAAGGACCGCCTCGCCTGGGCCGTCTGGTGGCAACGAAACAAGGACAAAGACTCTCTGCAGTGGCTCAGCGACCTGGCCGACAGCCTCAGCCGCTCCAAGGCCACCCTCGAAGCCGAAAACGCGCAGCTTCGCGAGCGACTGACCAAGGCCATCACCGATCTCTACGAGGCCTCCAACCAGGCCCAGCAGGATGCCATGCTGCTGGCGCTTCTGACCGACCGGATGGCCGACGCGCGCCTGGCGGGCCTGACGCTGGCCGACCGCCGCGTCGCCGGTGGCAAGGAGCTTTCTCCCGCCCTGCAGAAGCGCATAGGGGCGATGCTGGCCGACGTTACCAGCGACGTTCGCCGCGCCGCGGCGCTGCTGGCGGCCCAGTTAGGCGACCAGCAGATTCTCCCGACCTTGCTGACCCAACTCGACAGCGAGAAAGTCCAGACCGTGCGTCAGGGGCTGCTGATGGCCCTGGGACGCCTGCGGGACCCCAAGGCCCTGCCGGCGGTCTTGAAGGAAATGGACTCCAAGTACGAGCGAACCGTGATCGCCGCGGCCGGGGCGCTGGCCCGAATCGCCGCCAGTCAGCCGCTCAACGGCAAGGACCGGGCCACGGCCGTCGCTACGCTGCTGGAGCGCTACAAACAGGCTGACCAGGCCGACAACGGCGAGACGCTGCGCGAGGCGCTGATTACGGCCATGGGGCCTTTGGGCGACCCGGCGGTCTGCAAGGCCCTGACGCGGGCGTTGGGCGACCGGGCGGCCACCGTGCGCCTGGCGGCGCTCAACGCGATGGGGCAGCAGGGGTTCCCCGAGGGCGCCGAGTCGATCGCGCCGCTGATGGGCGACAGCGACCGCGGCGTGCGACGGGCCGCCATCCTCGCCTTGGGCGCCTTGGGCGGGCAGAAGTACCTCGGTGCCATCTCGCAGCGCACACGCACTGAAATCGAGGACGATGCCGCGGTACGCGACCAGGCATGGTCGACGGTGATGAGCCTGCTGTCCAAGGCCGACATCCCGACGCTGCGGGAAACGGCCGCCTCGCTGGCCGCTCGCCCCGACGCCCTCGCCCAGCGCATCAAGGTGCTGGCCCTGCTGTCCGAGGCGATGCTGACGGCCAAGAGCCCCCAGGCCTGCACCGTTCAGCGCGAAATGGGCGAGGCGCTGATGAAAGCTTCCCGCGCCGCCGAGGCCGCTACCGCCTTTGAAAAAGCCTATAAGGACATGGTCGTCGCCGGCGAAGCCGCAGCGCCCGCCGCCTGGCGCCAGTGGGTCGAGGCGCTGATTGCCGCCGACGACGTCTCGGCGGTCAAGGTCATGGCCGATCAGACCGACGCCAATGCCTTCCGCTCGGCGCTGGAGCAATTGACCCGCCGGATGTCGACGCTTAACGCCGACGGCAAGTTCGACCTGGTGGTGCTGCTGGCCCGCCAGGCGGTCGACCGCCTGGCGCAGCGCCTCACGGCAGAGGAACTCAAGCGGATGAAGAATCTGCTGGCCGCGGCCTCGACCAAGCAGCGACTTGACGACCAGCAGCGCGTGCGGCAATTGCTCGGGCAATTGCTCGCCGGCGACGAGGCGGCCGCCAAGGCCGCCGAAACGGAACTGCAGAACCTCGGCCCGCGGGCAGTCGACCCGCTGGTGGACGCGCTGGCCAAGTCGCTTTCAGACGACGCCAAACCCGAGACGGAAAAGGCGATCCTTGCCCTTCTGACCCGCCTGGCGCCGCAGCTCAAAGGCTATGACCTCAAAGCCTCGCGACCCGAACGCCTCAAAATTATCCGGGCTTGGCAGGCGGGGGGGTAGCCCGATGGAAGACGAGGCGGCTGGAAGACGGAATAATGAGATGACGGAATAATGGGGAGGGTCAGATCGCTCCGTCCTGGATCCCCAGCACTCCATATCCCAGGACTCCAACAGTCCAGTATTCCATGATTTCAGTATGCCGGCGTTCCCGCGATTCCGCTCTTCCAATCCCATCCTGGTTGCGGTAGAATGCTGCTGTTGCGGCTGCCGCTTTTGCGGGTGTCGTGACACGAGCGGCCTTGGCCGATCGGCCCTATATGGGCGTTTGGAACTCCGGCGACGGACCGGAGACTGGAACCGATAATAACCGCGGGCCGCCGCGGCTGAAGATACTGGATATTGCCATGTCCGACGCAACTGGTTCGCCCAGCGACGCCGCTGCGCACGCCCCTGATCGATTTCCCGCCAATCCTGAGCCCAAGGACGCCCCGCAGCCGCCGCGCCGCCCGACCCTGCTCGAAGCCATGCTCGCCGGCGGACTGACCCTCGACAGCGAAGACAAGCTCTCCACGCCAACGCCACCCTCCCAGGTTCCGCCCCAGGACGCGCAGCCCCAATCGGCCAAATCGTTTGAGGAGATGGTCAAGGAAGCGGCCTTGCGCGCCCAGGCGGAGGCGGCTGCCAGGCCCCAGACCGTCCAGGATGATGTGCTGCCGCCGGCTTTCGATGACTCGCCGGCTGTTTCGTCGGCTCCAGAGGCCCAGCAAGACGAGACGCTTGAAGACGAGGATATCTTCCTGGACGAGCCGGAGTCGGCGTCGCAGGAAGTTGAGGAACCTGCGCCCTCGCGGCTGCGGCCGATGCCCGCCCATGTGGAGGCCCCGGCGTGGCAGGACGTTGCCGAAGAGCCCGCCTCGGCAGGCCCGACGCCCGAGCAGATCAAGGCCCAGCAGCAGGAGGCGGCGTGGGCCCAGCGTGCCAAACTCGCCCAGGCGGCCAAACCGCGCACGAAGGTGCCGGCCATCATCGAAGGGCCGATGGTCGTGGTGCGGTACGGCGTGATGCGCGGTGTCGGGCAGTTCCGGCACAATCTCTCGTCCCCGCCGCCCTGCGGCGCGCGGGTGGTGATCCGAACTTCGCGCGGGATCGAGATCGGCGAGGTCACGGGCGCCACCGTGGCCGAGCCGCCGGCCGCGGCGCCCCAGAAGCAGGACGAACCCCCAGCCGCACCGCCCAAGTCCGCGCCGGCCCCGGCCGAGCCGCCGGAATACGCCGTTGCGCCGGGAACGCTCGACGGTCTGTGCAAGCAAGGCTGCGGCGGGGGCGAATATCGCCATCGCGGGTGCATGAAGCGCGAGGAGCTCGCGGCGTATGTGGCGTTTCCCGGGGAGGAATACGCCATCGCCGAGGAAGGGCGCGTGCTGCGCGTGGCCAGCGCGCAGGATCTTGTCGACGCCAGCCGCATCACGACCCTGTCGCGACAGGAATCGATCTTCTGCCGCAAGCAGGCGCAGAAGATGGGCCTGACGATGAAGATCGTGGGCGTCGATCACGTCCTGGGCGGCGACCGTATCATCTTCTACTTCACCTCCGAGAACCGCATCGACTTCCGAAAGCTCGTGCAGGCGCTTTCCAGCGAGTATCACACCCGCATCGAGATGCGACAGGTGGGCGCCCGAGACGAGGCGCGACTCGTCGCCGATTATGAAAAATGCGGCCAGCAGTGCTGCTGCCAGTCCTTCCTCAAGGAACTCAAGCCCGTCTCGATGCGCATGGCCAAGACGCAGAAGGCCTCGCTCGACCCGACCAAGATCTCGGGCCGCTGCGGCAGGCTCATGTGCTGCATGCGATATGAAGACGACACCTACGAAGACCTGCGCAAGCTCCTGCCCAAGCGCAAGACCTTCGTGCGGACGGCCGAGGTCTTCGGCAAAGTGCTCGACGGGCAGATCCTCAGCCAGATGGTCCTGTTGGCCCTGCCGGACGGGACGCAGTTGGCCGTGCCCAACGAGAGCATCATCGAACGCAACATGAAGGCTCCGCCGGAGGACCTGGCGCCGCGCCCGCAGTTGGGCCGCCCGCCGATGCGCCGCCCGGGACCGGCGCTGTCCGTCCGCCCCTCCGGCGCCCCTGCAGCGGCGCCGCGCCCAGTGCCGCCGCCTCGACCCGCCCCCGCGCCGGCGCCTGTGGAAGCGGAACAATCTGCCCCGCCGCGCATCGCTCAAGGCGCCGAGGCCGCCGCCCCAGGCGCCGTCGGCGGGCAGGGCAAGAAGAAGCGCCGTCGTCGCCGCCGCAAAGGCAAATCGGGGAGCGATCCCCAGGGAAACGCCCCTCAAGGCGATGCTCCGCCGCCTCAGGGCGACGGGCAGGAATAGAATCTCTTGTGAGGCAGCATCACTCTGCTGAGAGACTGGCATCGTAATGCCCGGGCTCTTCTGGTGTGGCAAGAACAGCCCGCAAGTGCGATTATTGCGCCGGAAAGTTCTACTTCCAGACGACCTTGAATTTCGCCAGCGTCAGCGAGCGCCTCAGGCGTGTCAGACCCTGGCGGTCGATGGTGAAATGCTTGATCTGCCAGTCCGGGGCCTCGATCTCCAGGTTCGTGCGATTGTTGATGACCGAAAGCTGGAACTCCAGGCGGTACGTCTGCATGGCCTCGCGGTGGCGGTAGGGGGTGTGAAACACCAGCCGGCGGTTGGAGACGAGAATGCCGCTCATGCCGTCTTCGGTGCGCTGCAGGTCGCGGTCGGGAACGTAGCCGACGAACTCCTCGCCGTCCTGGCAGTCGAACCACTGCTGGATGCGGTTCTGGGCTGTCAACGGCACCAGCGCCCAGCGCGACTCGGCGGTGTGCTCGATGAAATCGTGCAGCTTGGCGTATTCTGCCGTGGCGGTCCCGCCAGCGGCGATCATGAACTCTTCCGCCCGGCGCAGGTTGCCGATCTGCAGGCGGCACCAGCCTTCGGCGGTGTCGCTGTTGACCTGGATCTGGGCGGCGATGATGCCGCTGCTGCCGCACATGTCGCACAGCCAGTAGGGCATGGCCCGGTCGGCGGGATGGGGCACGTTGGGGACGCGCGGCAGGCGGGTCAGCACATCCTTGGTGGAAACGTCTTTGGTCTGGTGGCTGCGCAGCACCATTTCGCCCGCGTTGCGCTCGGCCTCGAGGGAGATACTCGTCGTCAACTGCGGCGCGAAGATAATCACGTGCGCCTCGAGGTGGTGGCTCGTGCTGCACTGCAGGCAGCGGCGCGGCATCGTGCAGCGGAAATCGTCGTCCAGCAGGCGGCTGGCGGGGAACTCGAACAGCGCGCTGGTGCGCTCGAACTGCACCAGCCGCAGCGGCCCGCCCGAAATCATCCGCGGCGCCGCCACCGCATGGTCGAGGTCGATGGGCTTGTGTGGGACAGGCCTCGAGACGGTCGCCGCGGCGCCTTCTTCCTCGTCAGTGATCCAGTCGACGATCAGGTCCTCGGGCGTTTCGATGACGGGGAGTTGGAACCGTTCATGGCAGTTTCCGCACCGGGCGGCCTGGCCGGTGTATTCCGGCGGCACGTTGAGGATCGTTCCGCAGTGCGGACACTGCGCCTGACGTTGACGAATCAACACGTCTTCGCTCATGGGTTTCCCTCCAACAGGAATTTCATCCGAAGCCGTCATGGCCCTCTCCGCGCCCATAGCCGGCGACGCGCATTGCCCGGACCCCGTTCGTCAAGGCTGCCGCTACGAGCGACGTTATCTACATCCCGCTATCTGACACGGATAACCCGGTACAAAAATGGATCCACTCCAAACGCCGGAACTGTCCTCCGACACGGCCCGCCTGCGGCACCTCCGGCCGACAAAGCCGCTCGGGACCATCCCTTGCCGTCTGATCCCGATTCCTACAACAGCGATTCTAGCCCAGAAGCGGAATTCTGTCAACGTGCTAAATCCTCGCAGTGAGCGACCGGATTTCCTGGCAGGGATCCGCTCGCTCACAGAGGTCAACTTTCTACTCTCTGGCAGTCGCAAGAGGTTGCAGATACACAAGCTGCGGTGTGACCACAAAAGAACAGGGGAAGGGGGAATACTCTGCGCGGAGACGCCCTCAAAACTCCTCATATGCCGCAAGCGCCTGAAGGGCTTCCCACGTCAGGTCCACCAGCGGCTGGGCCTGATCGCCGCGCTCGGCGCCCCAGATTTCGCCCAGCAGATTTGCCAGATTCCCCGGGCCGGCCAGGGCCTCTTCCACCAGCGCCTGGGGCAGACCTGCCGCCAGCGACCTCTGGCGGGCCATCATCGTTATCGCCGCGGCGGCCCCCATCGCCAGGTTTCTGGGCTTGATGCCCGCCTGTATCGCCAGGCGCATCGTGCCATAGAGGCGGTCGTGATATCCCAGCTTGCGCAGCGGGTCTCGCGTCACGCGAGAGACCAGGTCGTTGAGGTACAGGCACGCCATCCGCCGCAGCAGATCGTCCGCGTATGCTTGGTAGCCCGCAGCCGTGAACAACTCGTCGCCCAAGCCCGCGTGACGCTTGAGCAGTGCCGCGCCGCTCTCTTCCGTGAACGCCCGGCGGGCGGTCTGCATGATCCATTCGTCCTCCGCCGCCGCGGCGATCGTCCGGTATCCGCGGAACTGCGCGAGATATCCGATGAGCGAGTGGATGGCGTTATGGCCGTAGAGCTTGGCTTCCTCGAAGGGCAGCAGGTCGTCCTTTTCCAGGAACACGTCGATGCCGCGCCGCGCCGGCGGACGAACGCGCGAAATCAAAATGCGGTTGAACTCCTCGACGAGCACGGCCTTACCCAGCCCGGGCGTCAGCGGCGCCAGGTTGAGCCGGTCGATCGTCACCGGATCGCTGATGACGCCGCTCATCTTGCCGATGACGGTGTTGAGCGTCTGCACGTCGGCCAGCCGCTCCGGCGGGGCATGCCGCCCCAGCGCCTCGGCGAGGCACTCGGCGGCGTGGTTATGATTCTCGGCCGCATAGATCAGCGTGGGCAGGTGGCTGCCCCGCTTCTTGATGCCGCCGGCGATCAGCGCCGCGACGGCGTCGGGTCCGGTCGAGTCGTAGAACTTCACGCTGGGCAAAGCCGTTGCCATCTCCGACGACTCGCGCACGGCCTCGATGATCCGCCGCCGCCCCGCCGCCTCGGCCGGATTGCACAGCTCGACGCCGGCGATCATCATCTTGTCGATCCCGTCGGGACGGGCGACATTGATGGTGTAGCCGTTGCCGGCCGCCCGCACCGCTGCCACCAGGTCGGGGTCGACCTCGGCCACGACGTAGCGCCCGAAATTGCCCGACACATACGCTTCGAGCAGGAACAGGCCGCTCTGGATCGGTCCAAAGCCGAAGCCCACGAACGTCTTGTGCTCATGTCGTGTCATGGTTTTTTGGCTGCAGCTCATGCGGGCGACATTATACGTTGCGGGGCAAACGCAAAGGTGCAAATCCCCGCGTTTCACTTTAGAATACTAGCCGAGGAATCACGATGTCCAAGACGATCACGACGTTCACCGCGGTCAAACTATCGCTGTCGGAACTGCTGGGCAGCGAATATGCCGATGCCGTTGTCGCCGCCCGGTCGACCTTGACCGGTCAGAGCGTCGCCTCGTTGCGAGCGGAGGCGCGGCGGAAGGTGGATTTCTTTCCCGTCGCGATGCAGCGCGCGTTGGCGGCCCGCCTCGGCGACGTGGGACGGCGCATTGGCCGCCCCTGCGCCGGCAGCGCCGCCGGGGCGACGACGGCGCCCTTCGAGGCCGTCACGCACACCGCCGCCTCGCCCGCCAGCGGGTGGGGCTACTACCGCGTCGGCGAAGACGGACGGCTGTACCTGCTGTCCAAGAGCGAGCACTATCACGCCCCGGTGGGGCATTCGTTTCCGGGGTTCGATCTGGTGCGCGTGGCGCAGGGTCTGGGCGTCTGCCAGGCCACGCACAACAACACGCGCGGGCATATCACGCGACTGCTGGAAGTCGAGCTGCTCCGCGCCGCCAACGCCGGCCCGCGCGGCGGTCTGAGCGAAGTGCTCAACCTCCAGACCGGCAGCCTGGCATGCGAGGCCGCTCTCAAGCTGATGCTGGCGCGGTTCTACCAGGCGCAGGAGGACTCGCCGGCGGCCGCCTTCGAACGCCGCGTGCCGGTGATGATCGTCATCGGCGACAACGAAGGCGGGCGCGGCGCCAACTACCATGGGACGACGATGTTCGGCCAGATGCTGCGTGGGATGTGGCCGGGCCTGGAGCAACGGCTGGACCGCGCGGGCGTCTGGAAGGTCGTCGCCGTGCGGGCCAACAACATGGCTGAGCTCGAGGCCGCCTTCGCGAAGTACGATCGCGGGCGATACAAGATCGCCGGCATGAGTCTGGAACTGGTGCTGATGAATTACGGCGGCCTGCGCCTGACGCCGGCATTCGCCCGCGCCGCCCAGCGCCTCTGCCGCCGCCACGACGCGCCGATGATGATCGACGAGATCCAGACCTGCCTCTGGAGCCCGCAGTTGTACATGTTCCGGGAGTACGGCCTCAAGCCTTCGCTGGTGGTGATCGGCAAGGGCTTCTCCGGCGGCGAATATGCGGCCTCGCGGCTGTTGATCGACAAGAGCCTCGACCGCCTGCCGCAGTTCGGGGCGCTGGTCACCAACGGGCAGGAGGAGCTGGCCTCGCTGGCGTACCTGGTGACGATGCGATGGGCGGCCGCCAACGCCGCCGTGACCGCGGCGGTGGGCGATTATTACCAGTCGCGTCTGCGCGATCTGGCGGAGCGATACCCGCGGCTGATCTCGACGGTCGAAGGCAGCCGGCACCTGGCGTCGGTGTATTTTCACGACCTCGAACCGGTCAAGCGATTCGTGGCGACGCTGGCCGAGGGCGGGCTGGATATTTCCGTCCAGACCTACAAGGCCGCCTGCCCGCCCGGTGCGCTGACCAAGCTGCCGCTGATCGCCGACGCGAGAGTTGTAGACCTGGTGATATCGCGCATGGACGCCGCCCTGAAAAGCCTGTAAATCCCCGGGTGCCATGGCGGCCGTTTCTCAGCCGCCATATCCCTGACTGTGCGACCAAGAGCATGGGCGAGACGCTCGTGCTACGCCGGAGAAACCTGATGCCTCAAGACGTGCTGCTGGGAATCGACCTGGGCACCACCACCCTCAAGGTGGCTGCCGTCGGCGCTTCCAGCGGCCGCCTGCTTGCCTTGGCATCGGCGACACTTCCTGTCCAAAGCGCCCCCGACGGCAAACGCGAGCAGCGCCTGGCGGATGTCGACGCGGCGCTGTCGCGGCTGACCGCCGCTGTTCGCCGCAAGCTGGGCAAGGACTGGATTCGCGTGGCCGGCGTCGGTCTGGCCGCCCAGGGCGGCAGCGCCATCATCGCCGACGCCGCCACCGGCAAGGGCCTGACAGCGATGCAACTCTGGAACGACTCGCGCCCGCTGGGTCTCCTGCCGGCCATCGCGTCATTCAAGCCGGTGTCTTACTGGAAGCGCCTGTCGTACTTGTCTGATCCAGGCGCCGGGCTGGCGCGCATCGCCTGGTTGCGGCGCTGCGGCGGCGGGGAAAAGCTCTTCCGCAAGGGCAACATCTATATCGGCGCCGGCGAGTACGCATACTTCAAGCTCACCGGCCTGTGGCGCCAGGACGCGGGCAACGCCCTGCAGATCGGCTGCTACGACGCGCGGCGGGGTGAGCTGACGGACGAGCCGCTTGCCTTGGTGGGGCTGGACCGCTCGTTCGTCGCTCCGATGCGACAGGGGCACCAGACGCATCCGCTCACCGCAGCCGGGGCCAGACTCCTGCATCTGCCGCCGGGCCTGCCGGTGGCCGGGCCTTATATCGATCAGGAAGCCGGTTACCTCAGCGCCGCAGCCGCATCGCCGAGGCCGCTGCAACTTTCCCTGGGCACGGCGTGGGTGGGCAACTTCGTCTGCCCGCGCAGTGGCATTCCGCGGGAAGGGTTCAATCTCGTGCTGCCCTCTCCGGCGGGGCCCGGCGCGATGGTCATCCGCGTGATGCATGCCGGCACGGTCAGTTGGGACTGGGCAGTGCAAACCTGTCTTGGCGGCCTGCCCGGCGCGACGGCCGCCGCCGAGGCGGTCTTTCGCCGCCGGTTGCTCCCGCCGCCGGCCCTGACGGCCATGCCGTGGCTGACGCTTCCCAACGCCCTCGACCGCACCGCCGCAGGCAGTGGGGGGTTCGTCGGCCTCTCGCCTCACACCGGTCCGGACGATATGCTGCGGGCGATGGCCGCCGGTCTGTGCTATGAACTGACGCGAGTGTTTGAGAGCGTTCTGTGGCATGGGCGTTCCCGGGACGTCCGTGCCACGGTCGACGCTGCCGTGCTCACCGGCGGGGCCGCGAACGGCTGGCAGTTCCGCCGGATGCTCGCGGGCCTGCTGACGCCGCTGCCAGTGCTGCAGGTGGCCGCCGACGAACCCGCGGCCGCACGCGGGTCGCTCTGGGCGTTCAGCAAGCAAGCCGCCGCTGTGGCGGTGCGCCCGTGTCCGCCGCCGCCGGCTGCCGAGCGAAAGGCCCTGGCCCAAGGGCTCGGGCGATATCGCCGTCTGTGCGACGTGTTGTCCAAAGGTCTGGGCCCCGCGGCCGCCGACCTGCTGACGTGATGGAGTGTGTTCATGAAACCCCGAGCCGGACTGCTGCCGCTGTATCTCAAGCTCTACGACGACGCTCTGCCCGAGATGCGGGCGGTGCTTGAACCGCTGCTGGACAAGATCCAGGCCGGCCTGCAGCGGGCCGGACTGGATGTGGCCCGCGCCCCGATCTGCCGCGTCGCCGGCGAGTTCGCTGCCGCCGTCGCCGACCTCGAAGCCGCCGGCGCCGATGCGCTGGTCTGCCTGCATCTGGCGTACTCGCCCTCGCTGGAATCGGTCGGCGTCCTGGCGACGACGCCGCTGCCGCTGATCATGCTCGACACGACGCTGGACTGGTCGTTCGGTCAAGACGTCGACCCGCAGCGGCTGCTTTACAATCACGGCATCCACGGCGTGCAGGACCTGGCGTGCATGCTCCGCCGCCGGGGGCGGTCATATGAGGTCGTCGCCGGGCATTGGGAGAAGTCCGACGTGCTGGCCCGCACCGCCGCGGCCGTGCGCGCCGCCCGGGCCGCCCGCCGCCTGCGCGGCGCCAGCGTGCTGCGCATCGGACCGGTCTTCGCCGGCATGGGCGACTTTGCCGTCGAGCCGGGCGTGCTCACGCGGCAACTGGGCATGACCGTCACGCAGATGCAGGCCGCCGACCTGGCCGGGCCTGCCCGCGCGATCAGCGATCAGCAGATCGCCCATGAGATCGAGCGAGACCGCGCCGCCTTCGTCTGCGAAGCTCCAGCCGACGTGCACGCCTACTCGACGCGCGTTGGCCTGGCGATGCGGGCGGTGCTCGATCAAGGTCGCTACGACGCCTTCAGCATGAACTTTGCCGGCTTCGACTCGAGCGACGAGCCCGTCTGCACCGTGCCGTTTCTGGAGATCTCCAAGGCCATGTCGCGCGGCGTCGGCTACGCCGGCGAGGGCGACGTGCTGACCGCCGCGATGGTCGGCGCCCTGCTGAGCGCCTGGCCGCAAACCACCTTCACCGAGATCTTCTGCCCCGACTGGCAGGGCGGGGCGATCTTCCTGTCGCACATGGGCGAGATCAACCCGGCCGTGGCCGCGGGCAAGGCGCTGCTGTGCGAGAAGGACTTCCCCTTCACGCCCGCGCGCAACCCGGCGATGTTGGCCGCCGCCCCCGCGCCGGGCGAGGCCACCTTCGTGAACCTCACCCCCGGGCCAGACGACACGCTGCGCCTGATCGTCGCGCCGGTCGAGGTGCTCGCCGACGGCACGCACCCGGACATGCGAAAGACCGTGCGAGGCTGGATCGAGCCCCGTCGCCCGCTGGAGCGATTCCTGGAAGACTTCTCCCGAGCCGGCGGCACGCACCACAGCGCCCTGATCCTGGGCGACCACACGCACGCGATCGAGATGATGGCCAACTTCGCCGGCCTGGAATGCTGCGTGATTCAATAGATAAGATGTTGGGCCACTGAGACACAGAGAACACAGAGGGCAGAAGCAGGGTTAGAAACAGGGAAAACGAAAGAAATGGTTTTCTCTATGTCTCAGTGGCCCAACATTTCCAACATGGAATGATGATGATCGAGATAAAAGAAGTTGATCGAAAGTTCTACCGCGAGCGTCTCAGCGGGTTTCTCCCGCCCAAGGTGATCGATATCCACGCGCACGTCTGGCCGGCGCAGCATGCCCAGGGCGACACCACCGGCCGCACGGCATCGTGGCCGATGCGCGTCGCGGCGGTCTGCCCTGTCGAGGAACTGCTGGAGATGTACCGGCTCATGTTCCCTGACAAGCAGGTCACGCCGCTGATCTTCGGAAACCCGCTGGTGCAAGGCGGCGTCGACGCGATGAACGGCTATGTCGCCGCGTCGGCGGCTGCCAACCGCCTGCCGGCGCTGCTGCTGACGCGGCCGGAGTGGTCGGCCGACGACGTCGAGCGAAAGATCGCAGGCGGCGGATTTCTTGGCGCCAAGGTGTACCTCAGCTACGCCCCGCCGGCGATTGCCTCGGGACAGATCCGCATCTTCGACTTCCTGCCGCACCACCAACTCGATCTGTTCGACCGGCGCGGATGGATCGTCATGCTGCACCTTCCGCGGCTCGACCGCCTGCGCGACCCGCTGAACCTGGCCGACCTGCTCGAGATCGAGCGGCGCTATCCGCGCGTGCGGCTGATCGTCGCCCACGTCGGGCGGGCGTACTGCCCCGAAGACGTCGGCAACGCCTTTGAGGTGCTGGCCGCAGCGCGGCGGATGTGCTTCGACATCTCCGCCAATACCAATGCCGACGTGTTCGAGCGCCTCCTGGAGGCCGTCGGGCCGCGCCGCGTACTGTTCGGCTCGGATATGCCCATCACGCGCATGCGCATGCGGCGAATCTGCCAGGACGGGCGGTACGTCAACATCATCCCGCGAGGGCTCTACGGCGACGTCTCGGCCGACAAGCACATGCGCGAGGCCGACGGCGACGAGGCCTCCCGCCTGACGCTCTTCCTGTACGAGGAGATCGACGCCTTTCGCCGCGCCGCCGAGGCTCAGGGGCTCTCGGCCGCCGACGTGCAGGACGTGTTCTACAACAACGCCCGGCGGATGATCGCGGCCGCCGGTGAGGACGCAAAATGAAAACGCTTCGAGTGGGCTTTGTGGGCTTCGGATTCATCGGCAAGGTCCACGCGTATGGGTACATCAACCTGCCGCTGTTCTACAATCTGCCGCTGCGGACCCAGATCACGCACGTCTGCACCAGCAGCGTCAAGACCGCCGCGGCCGCCGCCGAGCAGATCGGCGCCCAGCACGCCGTGACGGACTTTCGGGCCGTGACGGAAAACCCCGACGTGGACGTCGTGCACATCTGCACGCCCAACCACCTCCACCGCGAGGCGCTGCTGTCGGCCATGGCTGTCGGCAAGCACATCTACTGCGACAAGCCCCTGACGGCCACACTGGCCCAGGCCCTGGAGATCGAGGCCGCGCTGCCGGCGTACAAGGGCACCGCCCAGATGACACTGCAGAACCGCTTCTTCCCGGCGACCATGCGGGCCAAGCAGCTTATGGAGGAAGGCTTCGTCGGCCGGGCGCTGGAGTTCCGCGCTGCCTACCTGCATTCGGGCAGCGTCGATGAAAAGGCCCCGCTGAAGTGGAAGCTTTCTGCCTCGGCCGGCGGGGGCGTCATCGCCGATCTGGGCTCGCACGTGCTGGACCTGATGCACTGGCTGCTGGGCGACTATGAGCAGGTGTTCGCCGCCACGCAGATCGCCCACGCGCAGCGCCCGTCAGCCGACGACCCGTCGCGCCAGGTGAAAGTCGACGCCGAAGACAGTGTGATGCTGCTGGCCAAGATGGCCTGCGGCGCGCTGGGCACGATCGAGGCCAGCAAGATCGCCACCGGCGCCGAAGACGAAATGCGATTCGAGATCCACGGTACACGCGGCGCCCTGCGATTCAACGGCATGGACCCACACCACCTGGAAGCCTACGACCTTGGCGCGACTGACAAACCCACCGGAGGCCTGCGCGGCTGGACAAAGATCGACACCGGCCAGCGCTACGGCGCCCCAGCCACGGGCCTGCCCGGGGCCAAAATGGCCATCGGCTGGACGCGGGCCCATATGGCCTGCCTGGCCAACTTCGTCAACGACATCGCCCAAGGCAAAAGCGGCGACCCGGACCTGTGGCAGGGGATTTACATTCAGAAGCTGATCGACAGTGTCGGTCGCTCCGCCACCGCACGCGCGTGGACAAAGGTCTAAATCGGGTGCCACGCACAACTCCGTTGTGCGTTCCGATGTGCGCGCTGCTGATGGGATTGTTCAATGCGGCGAGAAGGACCTTCTGGCGCAGTCTTCCGCGATCCCCGCGGTCGGGGACACGCATAACGGAGTTATGCGTGGCACCCGGTGCCCTGGTGGTCAGAGAGTCTTCTGCTCTCGGGCCACCTCCAGCAGGGCTTCGACGTTGGCCATCGGCACGTCTTCCTGGATGCCCTGCGACGGCGAGAAGATGTATCCTCCGCCGGCGCTCAACAGGTCGCGCACGCGGCGGGCCTCGACGCGAACTTCGTCCGGCGTGCCGAAGGGCAGAACCGTCTGCGTGCTGATGCCGCCCCAGAAGGTCAGCTTGTGGCCGTGATCTCTCTTGAGGGCGGCGATGTCCATGCACTCGGGCTGGACCGGGTTGAGCACGTCAACGCCCATCTCGACCAGGCGCGGGATGATCTTGTCGATCTTGCCGCAGGAATGAATCCACACGTCCTTACCGTAGGCGTGGATCAGGTCGTATTCCTTCTGCTCGCCGGGGCGGATCATGTCGTCCCAGACGGCCGGGCTGATCAGCAGGTCGATCTGCGTGCCCCAGTCGCTGCCGAGCAGGATGCCGTCGATCTCCTTGCAGGCGACGATGTTGTCCAGCATCACCATGTTCTTTTCGATGATCGTGTTGAGCAGCTTCTTGGCAAACGCCGGCTCGCCGGCCATGTCTGCCAAAAAATTTTCGATGCCGCGGGCGAAGTGGGCCTTCTCGAAATGGCTGCCGTAGACGATGGCCAGGTGATACTTGTCGCACTTGTCGCGGGAGGCCTTGAGGGCGTCAAAGAAGCCCTCGTAGCTGCCGCCGCCGCATACAGTCGCCGGCGTGGTCGGCAGGTCGGGCCTATACCAATCCGGCTGGAGCTGCCAGCCCCACCACGGCGGGGCGATGCTGACGACGTCGCCGTCGACAAACTCTTCCCATCCGATCCCGCGTGCGGCCAAGGCATCGCGCACCTGCCGGCACAGGGCGATATGAAACGGCACGCGCGGCGTTTCCTGGTGGGCGATGGCGGCTTTGACGAGTTCTCTGCTTGTCATTGTCTTCTCTCAAGAACAGCAACACGAATGACACGAATACTCGAATAGTGAAGAAACCAAAACACTTCTTCTCTTCTACATTCGTTCTATTCGTGACATTCGTGTTCTTATTGGATCAGTCAGCCACGCCAAGAGTCGACTAATTCTTGCCTTCGCGAGCCACTTCCAGCAGCGCCATGATGTTGTCTGGCGGCACGTCGTTCTGCAGGTCCTGGCTGGGGGCGAAGATGTATCCGCCGTCTTTGCTCAGCAGGTCGCGCACGCGGCGGGCCTCGGTGCGCACGTCGTCGGGCGTGCCGAAGGGCAGCACGGTCTGCGTGCTGATGGCGCCCCACCACGTCAACTTGTGGCCGTAGTTCTTCTTGAGCATGGCGATGTCCATGCACTCGGGCTGGACGGGATTGAGCACGTCCAGGCCCATGTCCACCAGGCGCGGGATAAGCTTGTCGATCTTGCCGCAGGAATGCACCCACACGTCTTTGCCGTACGAGTGTACCAGGTCGTATTCCTTCTGCTCGCCGGGGCGGATCATCTCGTCCCAGACACTCGGGCTCATCAGCAGGTCGATCTGCGTGCCCCAGTCGCTTCCCAGCAGCACGCCGTCGATGCCCTCGCCGGCCAGCACGCAGTCCAGGAACGCCATGTTCATGTCGATGATCTTGTTGAGCAGCTTGCGGGCGAACTCCGGCTCGCCGGCCATGTCGGCCAGGAAGTTCTCGATCCCGCGGGCGAAGTTGGCCTTCTCGAAGTGGCTGCCGTAGATCAGGACGCAGTTGTACTTGTCGCCCTTGTCGTTGGAGGCCTTGAGTCCGTCGTAGAATTGCTGCCAGTTGCCCCAGGCTATGACCTTGGCCGGCGTGGTGGGCAGATCGGCGCGGACCCAGTCCTTGCCGTCGATGGCCCAGCCCCACCACGGCGCCCAGATCTCGCGGACATCGTTGTCGAAGAACTCGTCCTGGCTCTTGCCGCCGGCGCGGGGCTTGAGGGCCTCCCACGCGTCGCCGCAGATGCGGATAAAGTAAGGAACGCGCGGGCCGGTCTGGTGCTTGATGGCCATCTTGACGATTTCACGGCTGGTCATGTTTTTCCTCTCGGTTGCGGTTGGGGAAAGCTCCATCCTATAGCCGCTGCGACCGTGCGAGTCAATAGAACCCCGATACCGGCCAGACAGACTGATCAATTGACGAAGCCACAAAAGTTGAAGATACTCTGGTTATGGCCCTATTTGCCCCTGGACATCAGAAGTGCCCTCTTTGCGGCCAAGTGATGTCGGATAATGACGACGTTATTGGGTTCACGTTCATCGGTTCGCTCAACGACCTTATCCGCCCATTTGATGACTCAGTCGTCCATACCGCCTGCTTGACCGAATGGGAGCGATGCGACGAATTTATGCTCGCTTGGAACAAAGAGGCTGGGCCGTTACTTGGGCGCGGCCATGAGTTGACCACAGGCTGGCACAGCAGAGTTCGCTACAAGCGCGATTGGTTTACGGGTCTTGTTCTAATGCTGGGTTTTCTCCTTTCACCGTACTTCCTGTTCCGTTCCGCCATCAACCGATTTCGCGGACATCCAGAATAATCCAGCGAAAGATATCCAGGACGTTGTCGCCACAGTCTGGTGGCCTAGAGAGCCCTCACGTCCGGGTGTTTGAGAAATGAGGCCGGTTCTTTCGTAACAGGCGGCCTCTTGACACCTTCTGCGACAGTGATAAGCTGCGCGCCTTGGACTCCTTGATCGAATCCCATCCATGGTGGCCGAGAATGGACAGCAAGACAGATACTCCCGCAGCGGGCGCCGCACCTGAAGGGTTCCTCGAAAAGCGCTTTGCCATCGCCGCGCGGGGCAGCACGGTCGCGCGCGAATTACTGGGCGGCTTGGCGACGTTCCTGACGCTGTCGTACATCCTCTTCGTGCAACCGGCTGTGATGGGCGCTGCGGCCAAGAGCAGTGACCCGTCGTTTCACGCCTCGGTCCTGACGGCCGTCTGCCTGGCCAGCGCGGCGGCGTGTCTGTTGATGGGGTTTCTGGCGAACTGGCCGGTCGCGCTGGCCCCGGCGATGGGGCACAACTTCTTCTTCGCCTACGTCGTCTGCCTGGGCATGGGCTTTAGCTGGCAGCAGGCGCTGGCGGCGAACCTTGTGGCCGGCGCGATCTTCCTGGCCTTGAGCCTGCTGGGGCGGTTCTGGGCGCGTCTGGACGTGCGGACGCTGTTGTTCTACGCGATCCCGTCGAGCCTGCGCAACGCCATCGGCGTGGGCATCGGCCTGCTGATCGCCGTGGTGGGGCTCAAGTATGCCGGCGTGGTGGTGGCTGCCCCAGGGGTGGGCCTGGCGCTGGGCATCGGCAAGGTTCCGTGGGCGCCGGTGATCGTAACGGGCGTAGGACTGACGGTCTTTGGAGTGCTCTGGGCGCGTAAGATCATGGGCGCGCCGCTGTGGGCGATCCTGGCCTCGGCAGCGACGGGCCTGCTTCTGGGCGTGGTGCATATGCCCCAGCACGTGGTTGCGATGCCGACGCTCTATGCCACTGCCCTGCAACTGGATTTCGGCGGGCTCTTTCAGCTCAAGGCCCAGGCCGTGGTGGCGGTGATCGCCACGTTCCTGTTCCTGGACGTCTTCGACACGGTGGGCACGCTCGCGGCCGTCTGCCAGCGGGCGGACCTGGTCTCGGCCGACGGCGAGATCGACAAGGGCGTGGGCCCGGCGTTCATCGCCGACGCCGGCGGGACGGTGGCTGGCGCGCTGCTGGGGACGTCGACGATCACCAGCTACGTCGAGAGCCTGTCGGGCATCCAGGTCGGCGCGCGGACGGGGCTGTCGGCCATCGTCGTGGCGGGCCTGTTCGTTCTGGCGATCTTCTTTGCACCGCTGTTCGCCGTGGTGGCGGCGCCTTACATGCTTCCGGGCGAGACGGCGCCGGTGTACCCGTGCCTGGCCGCGGTGCTGATCGGCATCGGCGCGCTGATGTTGTCGGTGGTCAGCAAGATCGAGTGGGACGACGCCACCGAGGCGCTGCCGGCGTTCCTGTGCATGGTGACCATGCCGCTGACGCTGTCGATCACCGATGGTATTGCCCTGGGCTTCATCGCCCACGTGGTGCTCAAGGTGCTTTCGGGCCGCTGGCGCGAGGTTCACCCCTTTATCGCCGCCTGCGCGATCCTGCTGAGCCTGCGGTACGTGTACCTGATGTAGGTGGGGTGGACTTGCGTCGATCAGTGCAGCGCCACGTATAGCGTCACCGCCGCCAGCGGGGCCAGCACCAGCACTGCCGCCAGACACAAGTCGCGGCGATAGGCTCGCGTGCGGGTTTCTGGCTGGCGTGCGGCCGCGCGTGCGGCCCGGATGGCAAACCAGGGCACCAGCAGCACCAGCGGGGGCAAGATGATCCACAAGACCGAACAGACCAGCGCCCGCCGGGCCTGCAATTCCGACAGAGTCAGCTTGGAGGAGACTTCCTCTGAACTTTGGTCCGGCTCGGCTTTGTCGGAGACTGTTTCGGCGGCCGCCGCATCGAGCTCGGCCGGATCGTACTTCTCACTGAGAATGGCCCGGGCCTCTTCGAGGTCTCCCTCCAGCACGAGCACAGGGAAGCCCTTGGGCTTGCGCCCGACGGCCATGTGCGTCATGCTGGTGCTGGTGAGCGAATCGGGCACCAGCGCGTCGATGCCGTTGCATTCGAGCACGCTCTTGATGAGGTCGGCCTGTTCGAGCGTGCTGACGGTGGCCACGGCGACGGTCTTAGTTGTTGCGAGATTCTCTGCCATACTTGTCAACTATAGCCCACGCAGGAAGAACACGAGTACTATGAATGGAATAAGCCCCAGTATCACAGCCAGGACGATCTGGAGCTGAAAGCGAGAGGGGTTTTCCGCTTCATGGCGGCCGTCGGCAATGATGGCGCGACCGATGAACCACGGAATCATGATTGCCAGCGGTGGGAAGAGCAGCCAGCAGACCGAGCAGTAGAAGGCTTTCTTGGCGTAATCATTTGCCGCAGATGCATCTTGATTCGCATCGGCAGGAGAGGCCTCGTCGTTCTCCAGTGGCTGGGGATGATTGAGGATCTCCATCGCGTCCTCCAGATCCCCCCTTCGCACGAGAAGCCGCACGCCTTTTGGATTGAGGCCGATCTCCATATGCGGCATGCAATTGCTGGCCAGCGCGCCGGGAATGAACGCAGGTATGCCGTTCGATTCAAGGATCGACTTGAGAACATCCGCCTGCTGCAGCGTCGCGACGCTGGTGGCAACGACAAGATTCTGATCCATATCATCCATTGGCATCTGACCCCACGCTGCAAGTCTCGCCGAAAACGCGTGGAGCAAGCTCCGCCGCTAACTTTCCAATTCTAATCGCCATACTCCTGGATCACCTCGCGGGCGATCTTGCTCCAGCGGTCGAACCGCTCGGGATGGTTGTCGCAGGTGTGCGTGTCTTTGAGAATCATCTCAACGCAGCAGCCCTTGGTGGCCTCGACGGTGTGGGCGATGTACTTGCGGATCGCCTGCTCGTCAAAGTGTCCGCACAGGTGCGCGGGGTGCGGCTTCCAGGAGAAGATAGCCTTGCGGCCGATCTTCTGGGCGCAGACGTCCACGTCGGCCCAGGGCGAGACGCTGATGCGGCGGATGTTTGGGATCGTCAGAACGTCGTCCATCTTGCGCGTCAGGTCCTCGCAGCAGCCGTAACCATTGAGCCCGAACGGCGCCATCAGGCGCTTCTCGTACTGCAGCGAAAACTCGTTGTGCATCTCCGGCGAAACCTGCGCCAGCTCCTGGGCCTCAGCCGAGGCCCAGACGTCGCACGTTCGCACGCGCCCGGGCGTGAACCCCTTGGCGGGCAGTTCGTCCGTCCAGCCGTTGCCGCCGCTGGAGTGGTAAGAGTTGTCGTTGTTGAGGTCCAGCAGGTTCTGCTCGACCATCTGCCGCACGACGCCGTGATGGGCCTGCTCGAGGATGCTCATGGCCTCGTGCAGCATGCCGGGGTTGAGCACCATGTCCATCATCACTTCTTCCAACCCGCGCAGGGAGGTGTACTGGCTCATCAGGTGGAAACTGAAATGCTTCATGCCGCAGAGCTTGACATTGAAGATGTCGCCGAAGAGGTCCTGGTGGAACGCCAGCGACTCCATCGTGGCCTTCTCGTCGTAGCTGAGGACGGGAGCGGTGATCTTCTTGAGGTCCGCACTTTCGTGGATGACCGGCTTGAACGTGCGAGCGCCGCGGGGATCTTTGCTGAAGGTCCATTCCGGCTTGAGGCCCCAGCCGGTGGAGTTGACGGCCTTGCCGACGCCGTAGTCGGCCACGACCACATTATCGACGTCGAAGTGCTCGTGTTGATAGATCGTCGTGCGCAGCGTGTATTCGATACCCTTGAGTCGGTCGTCGGTGACCTTGATGTTGGACCAGGGCATCAGTTCGCCCCAGGAACCCTCGGGGAAGAACAGGATCATCGGCCGCGGGCGGTCGAGGCTGTTGTGCCGCTTCCACTCCTTGATGCGCTGGGCCTGGATGGGCATCGCGGCGATCTCGGCGACTCGCTTGGCAAGGTCGCGGATGAGCGTGCGGTCGGCGGGCGGGATAGGTTTGGGCGAAGCGTCGGCGGCCATCGGTTGCTCCTGAAGTATTAGTGGCACAGGCGTTCGAGCCTGTGTCACAGCCTCGAAAGGCTGTGACAACGTATAATTTACAGGATGGGTGGACTAAGGAAACAAGAAATGGAAGTTTTGAACGACATTCTGGCCAGGCGCGTCAAGGCGGCTGCGGGGGCAGCATGGTGGACGCTGCTGATCATGGTGATCATCCTGACGGGCGCGTGGATCGGTGTGCTGCTGGTGACGCACCAGCGCCCGGAGTGGGTAGGCAATCTCATCGGCGGCAAGATCGATTGGGACCAGATCCACACGATGTATTTGTGGTTCTTCGGCGCGATGAAGATGATCCTGTGGGTCGTCTTCATGCTGTCAGTCTGGCTGAGCATCTGGGCCCGCAAGCTGCGCCGCATCGCCCGCCAGACCTCTCCTGGCACGCCTGTGTAAGAAGAAAGAAACTTGCCACAGAGGCTCAAAGGAGGATGAGGTAGAGACAAAACAGAGACACACGTGTTGTTTGAATTAGCCCCGTCCCACTCGTTTTCTCTGTGCCTCTGTGGTCAGTTGTTCGACACGCTCTGCACGCTGCTTGGCCTAAGACTTCGGAAGCAGGCGCGGCAGCAGGGCTTCGGCGCGGTCGGCAAGTGGCCAGACGGTGGCCTCGGTCAGCGTGGCGGCGCCGCCTTCGGCGAAGAACGTCACGTCGCTGATGGGGCCGATTTTGACGGGCTTGTGCAGGCGGATCAGGTCGTTGGCGTAGACGCAGATGAAGCCCTTCGACGCCGCGATGTGCAGCGAGAGCTTGTTCTTCTGCTCCGGCCAAGGCTTGAACGGAATCGCCACCCCATCGACCGTCAGCGCCGACCCTTCAAAGACCACTTCGCACTGGCCGATCTTGATGCCGGTCTTCCTGGCGGAACCGATCTGGATATCGGCGTCGATTTCGACCGCCCCGCTGACGGAGACGACCTGCTTATCCAGCGGTTTGCCGGCCAGTTGCGTGGCTTTGCCGCGAAGCGGGGTCAGCCCCGGCTCAACGACCAGCCGCAATTGGCTGATCGGACAGAGCTTGCTGTGCCTGGCGTGGTCGCCGCTTTTGCATCCGGGGCAGCGATTGACGACCGCAAAATCGTTCTCCGTAACCACAGTGACATTGCTGGGCCCATTACCGATGCAGTTCATCGCCGTGACGGACGGGCAGCCGTAGTTATACTGGGCGAAGCGGTGATTGTGCCCGCCGTAGGCGTACGTGACACGTTTGACAACCTGGTGGTACTCCCCTACACCTGTGGGAAAGTGCACGAACTGAAAAACCCTTGTCCCTTCGGACAGGCGAGCAAAATCGGCCTTCATGAAGTCAGCTGCGGCCTGCGGCGCTTCGTCGCCCCAGAGCCCGTCGGGTTTGGGATTGCGCCAATCGACGCCGACGATATGGCAGCCGCCATAGTTGAACGACCAGCGGTGCGGGCCGACGTACTTGGTCCACACGCCGTGACAGAACATCGGTTGGTCGGGGTGGTGATCCTTGAGGGCTACCGTGCAGCCGGTGTTGTCATGGTTGCCGGGCACGGCAAAATGTGCCCCTGGGAACTCCGTCTGCTTGGTGATGGCAGCCAAGCGCCGGAAGGTCATGATCGCCTCGGGCGGCTGGGAGTAGTTGGCGTAGAGAATGTCGCCGGTGTCGACGTGGAACTTGACCACCGGACCCATAACGGCCATGTCCCTGGCAACCCTGGGATATTCCCCGCCGGTCCCGTGGCCGTCGGTGGTGTGCATGAACGCGAAGGGAAACGTCTGCTTGTCCTCGCGCAGGCCAAAATCGACGCCCTTGCCGGATGGGACGTCGCTGAGGCGATAGAACCATTTGCCCGTCGGCCAGTAGTTGCTCGGCCAGGTCATCGAGACGCATCGCGCGGGGTTCCACGGGATCGCCGGGTCGGGCATGAGCGTCAGGCTGTAGGACCCGTCCGGGCCGGTGACGGCGAAGTGCATGCCGTCATTGACGCCAACATCGGCGAGACCTTTCTCGCCCGGGTCGCGCTTGCCGTTGGCGTTGGCGTCGAGGAACACGACGCCCTCGACCGTAGCGGGGGCCTTCTCGTTGAACGAGGCCTTGACCTCGTCGAGCACGTCTTGGGGGATGGCCGCCTTGCCGCTATCGGCGGGCGGGGCTTCCTCGGCCGCCGGAGCGGCCCACAGCGGCGTGCACAGAGCCAGTATCGCGATGATTATCCATTGACGCATGTCGTGTTCTCCTGCAATCGCCTCAGCGGTGGGCCAGTTCAGCCGAGCGGTCAAAGTACCGCTTGATGCCTGCCGGCGTGACGTTCCACGGAATGTGGTTGCCGATACACATCATATAACCCCCGGTCATGCGGGCCGTTTCGATCATCGAATCGACCATGGCGTCGATTTCGGCCGGGTCGTTGCGGGTCAGCACGCGGTTGTCGCCCTCGCCGGCCAGAAAGAGGTTCTTGCCGGCGTGGCGGCGGGCGATGGCTTTGTAATCGGTGTACGGTTCGGAGATGATCCCACGGGCGCCGCAGGCGATCACGTCGTCAGCGTACGCGTCCATCTGGCCGTCGGCCATGAAGATCACTTCCTTGCCCGCCGCGCGCACGATGCCCCAGAACTCCTCGTAGCGCGGGAAGATGTACTTGTGCATCCACTTGGGCGAGCAGACGGGGCCCCGCGACATCACGATGTCGTCGTGGCAGGTGACGAACTTCACCGGCAGCCGGGCAAAGACGCGGAACAGCCGGCGATTGATCTCGGCGAACTCGTTCATGATCCGCTCGAAGCGGTCGTCCAGGCAGCATTCCAGGAACAGCTCCCACCCGAACACCAGCAGCGGCCACATGAACATCGTGTTGTAGAACCCCGTGCCCGCGTCGGAACCCTCGGGGGCCTTGTCGCCCCACTCGGCCGGATAGCCGCGGCGGTATTCCTGGTATAGCCGCTCCTCGTCGCGGAAATCGTGCCCGTCGACGATGGGCCACTTCGAGAAGTCGCCCTGCTCGAGCGGACTGAACTTGAAGACGTCCTCAGCCGTCTTGAACATCGACTCGCCATGGACCCACGAGGCGCTCTCGCCGTCGCCCCAGCGCACAGTGTGGCGGTCGGGGTCGGAACTCTTGCCGACCAGGTCCATCGTCGGCCGCGGGATCGGCTTGTCCTCGCCGTGGATCCAAAGCCCAAGCTGCGGATAAAGCTCGGCCAGCTTCTGCCGGCAAAGCCGCGGGTGCTCATAATAGTCGATGCCCGTCATGTACGTCTCGGCGTCCGGGCAGGACCAATGCTCCCAATGCGGAATCTTCTTGGGCGCCAAGCCCATCAGGGCTAGGTATCGATCGGACGGTTGTACTTGCTGCGTCATGGTCTTCCTTTAACGAAGAGAACACGAATGTCACGAATAAACGAATGAGTAAGAAACATCAGAGCACCACTCGCTGCGTTTTCAAGCGTTCTTCACCAAAGTTGATGATGATTGCCAGCTTCAAGCCGGTGGCCTTCAAGTACGAAAGAGCCTGCGCCATGTGGAGGTGGTTGATCGCCTCCATCGCCTTCAACTCCAGCACGATCTGTTCGTTGACCACGATGTCCATCCTGAACTCGCCACAGATCATGCCCTCGTAGGCGACTTCTCCTCGCTTTTGACAAAGGAATGCGATTCCCTTTCGTGACAACTCGATGCATAGCGCCTTTTCATATACTGCTTCTGGAAATCCCGGCCCTAGCGTCGTGTGGACGCGCTGAGCACATCCAACAATGTCATAACTCAATTCCGGATACAGCAGTTCCTTATCCGTCTCTTTCCCCATTCGTTGTTTCCCTATTCGTCCATTCGTGACATTCGTGTTCTCTCTGGCCTAACGCACCGCCAGTTCCTCGTAAACTTCATTGTAATAGATTACCGCGTCCACGGGCGTGTTTGGCGGAATGTGATTGCCGACGGCCATAAAAAAGCCTGGGCATTTCTTCCCGATATTCATGCAGCGCTCGACCTCGGCCCGGATGGCCTTCTTGTCGTTGTGCAGCAGGATGCGTGTGTCGGCATTGCCGATGAAGTAATGCGTGCGGCCGTACTTTTCGGCGATGTACGCCATGTCGGTCATCGGCTCGAGCACGAACCCATCGACGCCGGCGTCGACCAGGTCGTCGATGAACTCGGTGTAGTTGCCGTCGGCCGTGAAGGTGATCTTCTTGCCGCTGTCCTTGAGCGGGGCGAAGTACTTCTTGAAGTTGGGGAAGACGTACTTGCGATACCAGTCGGGGTGGATGAACGCCCCGGCCGTCCAGACCATGTCGTCGTGAATCATCACCACCGGCGCGTCGGCCTCGGCCAGGGCGTTGAAGCACCGCTGCATCCAGCGGCAGTAGCGGTTGGTCATCTCGCCGAAGGCTTCTGGATCCGTTCCGGCGGCCAGCAGCAGCATGTCCCAGCCGAAGATCGCGATCAGCCCGGAGATGCACGTGGTGTAGATGCCGGTCGATGGCACGCCGTCCATCGCCGGGTTCTTGCGCGTGTTCTGCCAGCTATCAGTGAAGCTCTTGACCAGCTCGGCGTGATTGGGGGCCGTGAACATGCTCTCGGGGTCCAGGGCCAAGGCCTCCTCGGGCGTCTTGAACGGACAGCCGCCGATGGAGCGGTAATCCACGCCGCCGGCGGCATATACCGCGTGGCCCATGTCGGTCTGCCACTTGCCGAAGTACTGCCCGCCGATGATGGTGCCCCAGTAAAAGTCGAAGTTCCACTTGCGCCAGAGTTCCTGGGCCGCGGCCCACTTGACCTCGCCGGGCGAGTCGATGGTGATGGTCTTGCCCGTCAGCGCCGAGAGATACTCCCAGTGCCCTTCGAGCGAGTACTCCGTCCGCGGCACCCGCCGAGGCATTTCCAGATGCACCGCAGCCCATCCGTCTTTGAACGACATCGCAGACTCCTTCTGGTTCAGGTCAAGAGGCAAGAGTTTGCGCGAAATTGCGGGCGAAAGCAAACGCAGATATCACTCTTCGCCTGCTCGAGACGATGAGCGTCCACTGTGTCTACTCCGGTAAACGCACGCCTTCTTCTTCGATGCGAACCGGTTCGATTTCGCCGTTGGGGCGATAGGAGACGTAGCAGAGGGCGGAGTCGCGGAAGCAGGGGTTGTTGATGCGACTCATGTCATTGCAGATGAAATACCACTGCTTGCGCCACTCGAAAAAGCTACCGTGGCGGTCGTAGGTGATGTCGCCGTTCTTGTATTGCAGGGCGGGGGCGACGTTCTGAGCCTGGATGAACGACCCGCGGCAGTCGTAGGGGCCGTAGATGCTGTCTGACATCCCGTAATAGCAGCCCCATGACAGATAGTAGACGCCGGCGCGCTTGTGGATGTACGGTTTGTCGTCGGTCTTGCCCTTGCCGTAAGGACCTTCAGGATTGTTGATCTGCAGCACCCGCGGCTCTTCGGCCAGCGAGATCATATCGTCGTTGAGCCGGGCGATCAGGAACTCGAAGGTTCCAAAGACGATATACGCGTGCCCGTCGTCGTCGAGGCACAAACCCGGGTCGCGCGAGTCCTGGGCGTACTGGCCTTGGGCGATCAGCGGCTTCTTCAGCGGATCCCGCCAGGGTCCGACGGGCGTGTCGGCTTCCATCACGCCGATCTCGTGCGGGCCGCGGGAAAAGTAGAAGTAGTGCTTGCCGCCGCGGGCGATGGCGTCGACGGCCCAACAACTCGCATCGGGTTTGCCGTAGTACGTGTCTTGCGGGCGGACGGAGCTTTCGTGAACCCAATTGACCAGATCGCGCGACGACCAGATCCACCAGTCGTCCATGACGAAGGCGTGGTTGTCGGGGCTCTTGTCGTGCGTGGCGTACAGGTACGCCGTGTCGTCATAGATGCGGATGTGCGGATCGCAAACCCCACGCCCAGGCAGAATCGGGTTTCCCGAAAGGGGTTGTTGCATGTCAGAGGCTCCTGCAGTCCGGGGGGAGAACACGAATGTCACGAATGGGACGAATGTTGAGAAGAGACAAGAACTGATTTCTTCTCATTTGAGACATTCGTGTCATTCGTGTTCTCTTGAGATTGCGAACGAACTCAACTACCCAGATACTCGCGGATCGCCGCGGCGATGGTCTTGAAGGTCCAGGTGCGCTTGGCGTCGTCGCATTCCAGCAACGTCACGCGGAAGCCGTCGCGCTGGCAATAGAAGCCCGTCAGCGGCACCACGCAGATGCCCGTAGCGCCCAGCAGATAGTACACGAATCGCGCATCGTTGGCGGCGCCGGCGACCTGCTGCTCGACCATCTGGCGGATCTGCGTGTTCTGGATCGCCAGCCTCTGGCGGTTGTTGAGCGAACCCTTCTCGAAAAGCACCGTCATGTAGAACGCCCCGCAGGGCATGTTGACGTGCACGCCGGGGATGCCCTGGAAGATGGCGACGGCTTCGCGGGCGCGGGCTTCATAGATGCCCGCTCGCTTGGCCAGGTGGTTCTTGTAAAGCGGGTTGCCCATCACCTGCGGGATCGAAAGCTGCGGTGCGGTCGTCGAGCAGACCTCCAGCCGCTTGCTCGCCAGCAGCGAGTTGACGTACGTGCGGAACATCGAATCGCGCCCGCCATTGAGCACCTCGATCCACCCGCAGCGCGAGCCCGGCCAGGGATATTCCTTGCTGATCCCGCGCATCACGAGCCCGCAGACGTCGCCGATAACCTGCGACAGGTGCAGGGTCTTGTGGCCGTTGTAGACGATGTGCGTGTAGATCTCGTCGCAGATCAGGAACAGGTCGAACTCGCGGGCGATGGCCACCATGCCTTCGAGCACCTCGCGCGGGTAGACGGCCCCGGTCGGGTTGTCGGGATTGATCAGCAGGATTGCCGCGATCGAGTCGTTGTACTTGCACTTGAGGCGCAGGTCGTCCAGATCCGGCATCCACCCATTGTGCGGGTCGAGCTCGTACGTCAGGTGCTCGTAGCCGCTGTGGGCGCCCTCGGCTGAAGAATGCGTGCTGTAGGCCGGCGTTGGCCCGATCACGCGGGCCTCGCGCCGCAGGAAACCATAGACCTTGGCCACCGCGTCGCCGATGCCGTTAAAGAAGATGATATCGTCGGGCGTGACCTTCGCCCCGCCGCGCAGGTTGACCTCGGCGGCCAGGAACTCGCGCGTCGCCGGGACGCCGGCGGTGTCGCAGTAGGCCCAAGACATGTCCTGGTCGACGATCTCGTGCAGGATCTCGCGGATCCAGGGCTCGACCTTTTCGCCCTTCTGCACCGGGTCGCCGATGTTCTCCCAGGTCAGGGGAACGCCCAGGTCCTTGAACCGGTTGCCGATCTGGACGATCTCGCGAATCGCGTAGGTCAGCGATCCCGCGCCGCTATGTACGATGTTTCTCCGCATATCTTCCAGATTGTCCTATTTTTTCAGCGCGGCGTAAACCTTTTCTGCGACTGTCCGGAAATTGCATCGCAGCCGACCATGAACCTTCAACTCAGGCGGGGAGAATAACCGCAAAGGCCGCGAAGAACGCAAGGGTATCTGGAAGAGAAAATATAAGGCTTTCTTCTCTGCGCCCTTTGCGATCTTTGCGGTTGATGCATCCGAGAAACACCCGGAGATCAGGCCGATTTGACATGCGATCCCTCGCGGAGGGCCTCGATCTTCAGGCGGGTGATCTTGCGTTCGTCGGCCGCCAGCACCGTCACCCGCGCGCCGTGGGATTCGAGTTTTTCGCCGGCGGCAGGAATGTAGCCCAGCTCGGCGAAGACCATTCCGGCGATCGTGTCGTAGTCCTGGTCTTCGGGGAGGTTCAGGTCGAGTTCGTCGTTGAGTTCGTCGACGCGCATGCGTCCGTCGACTTCGGCGGTGTTGGCGTCGATGCGGTGCATCATTGTCGGCTCGGGCTGGTCGTACTCGTCGGTGATCTCGCCGACGATCTCCTCGACGACGTCTTCGATGGTGACGATGCCGGCCGTGCCGCCGTATTCGTCGAGCACGACGGCGAAATGGATCTTGCGGGCCTTGAAGTCGCGCAGCAGGTCGTCGAGGGGCTTGGTCTCGGGCACGAAGTAGGGCTTGCGAAGGATGGACCGCAGGTCGCTGGGCTGGTGCTCGACGACGTACTGCAGCAGGTCCTTGGCGTAGAGGATGCCCACGATGTTGTCGAGGTTCTCCTGATAGACGGGGATTCGCGTGTGGCCGGCTTCGATGATGGTCCCGACAAGCTGTGCCCAGGGCATGTCGATCGGGACCGCGAAGATGTCGGTGCGGGGCGTCATGATCTGCCCGGCCCGCGTGCCGGCGAACTCCATCACCGACTCGATCATCTCGACTTCCTGCGCCCCGACGGCGCCCTCGGCCTGGCCTTCGCTGGCGGCCTGGAGAATCTCCTGCTTGGCCGCCTCGCCGTTCTCGGCCTCGGTGGTCTCGGCTGAGCCCACCAGGCGGCGGATCGGCTTATCGAACGCCGACATGACAGCCGTCACCGGATAGAAGAGGTATCGGCACGCCAGCAGGACCGGCAGCGTCGCCGCCAGTACCCGCTCGCCCGAATACGTTGCCAGGGCATGCGGGATGGCCACGCCGAAGATGGCGATGACGCCGGCCGCGGCGACCACCGCGCCGATCAACCGCCAGAGGGTGTAGCCGCCCGGTGGGACGATCAACTGCACGACGGCCACCATCAGCACGAGGTTGCCCAGGTTGCGCGCCAGCGAGACCGTCAGGCGCAGGGGGCGAAGGTTTTTTTCAAGCCATGCCAGGCGCCGCCGCCCGCGCGCGGAGGAAAAGCTTTCCTCCAGTTGAATCCGGCGCTGCGAACCCAGCGTATAGCTGATCAGCGCGAAATAACCGGAGAGAATCGCCGCGGCCGCCGCGGCCCAGAACGCAGGGTCTGCAATAGTCATCAACGCTCCGCCAACCGGAACCGGATCGCTCGTGCGCCTCGAAGGCGCGGCGAGGGCACATGGCCCGCGCAAAGACATGATATCCGCCCCGCGAAGGGGCACAAGCGTCTTGCGCCAGAATGCTTCATGAAGCTGAGGGTTCTCGGCCTGGTCAGTTCACTGATCAGGAATCCGGAGCACTACCGCAGTTCCCAGAACTCCAGCTTCCGGAAGACCGCCTGACCGCCTTTGGCGCGAAGCACTACCATCACCGGGGCGAAGGGCTTGTACCGGGTCGTCAGGGTGACGCGGCCGTCGACCCAGAGCGTCGCGACGCCGGCGCGGGCAATCAGGTGCATCTTCACGCTGCCGCCGGCTGCGGTCTTGAAAGGCGTGCGCACGCCGCCGAGCACCAATTCGCCGTCTTCGACCAGGGCCTCGATCCCTTGCCCCTCTTTGAGCGCGTTGGCGGCGGTCAGTTGCAGGCCGTACCGCGTGGCCTCGCCGGGGGCGATCTCCGTCAAGATTTCGGCGCCGCCGGTCTTGAAACCGGCCAGTTTGCTCAGCACGTCGTCGGAGACTTTTTCATTGGCGAACTTGCCGTACACGGTGCGGATGGGCTTCATCGCGGCGGCATCGGGCTCGCGCAGCGGGCACCAGACCTGGTGGAACCCGGGCTTGTCGCTGCGGCAGCCGGTGCAGCGGTCGGCGATGTCCAGGGTGTTCTCGGTGACTCGTACGACTTTGTACGGGCCGTTGCGGTTGACCACGGTCAGGGCCGGCACGCCCATCTTGGTCAGCACGGAGCCCCGGTGCGTGTGGCCGGCGAAGATCTGCGTGACCTTGTGTTTTGCCAGCAGCGGCCAGAGCCCCTCGTCGCCCATTGGAAAATGCGTGAAGACGAGGATGCGCTGACCGGCCGGGACGCGGGCGAGATCCTCGGCAAGCCATTTTACAGCCGTCGACGAAACGCCCTCCTCGTACGCCTCGCCCTTCTTCGTAGCCCAGTCCAGCCCGACAAAGTGTACACCGCCGTACGAGAACGACCATCGCGGGGGGCCCAGATGCTTGGTGTACGCCCCGTAGGCATAGAGCGGATTGGTCCGATCCGGCGGCGGAGGCAGCTTAACCATCGGCTCGGGCTGGCGCAGCATGCGGGCCTTGGCACGCGCGGCGTCCGCTGCGGCCTTTGCGCCGGCCTCGGCCAGCGTCGCCGCAAGGTCATGGTTGCCCTGTGTGCAGAAGAACGGGGCAGGCAGCGTGGTCATGTACTTGGCCCATGACGTATACGACGCTTCGATGGCCGCATAGTCGCCGGTGGTATCGGAGTAGCCGTAGTCGCCGCCAAAGATGCCGAGCTTCACGCAGCCCAGGTCCGCCACATCTCTGCGAAAAGCCTCGGAGTGCTCGCTCTTGCCGCCGTCGTGGGGGTCGCTGGCGAAGGCGAACACGAACGGCAGCGCCTGCGTGTCCTGACGCAGGGCAAAGTCGACGCTTTGGCCGGCCTTGAGCGTATCCACGCGACGCCACCAGGTTCCGACCGGCCACGTGGCGCTGGGCCAGATCACGGAGATCACCTGCGACGGCTGGGGAATCTGCAGATCGAGCCCGACGCTGATGGAGTACTTGCCCTCCTTGTCCGGCGCGACGATGGTCACGCCATCGGTGACCGCCGCCCCGGCCGGTGGCGCTTCGCCCGCGTCAAACTGCCCATTGCCATTGGCGTCCAGAAACACCCGCCCGGTGATCGTCAGCGGCGCCGCAGCCGCCAAGGCAGGAAAAGCCAGTGCGGCTGTCAGGACAATCACAATATAACGTCTACTCTTCATGCGGCACCTCAAGCACACGAGGTTAGAGGTGAGAGGGTAGAGTTACCTGCATAGGCGAAATTCCTCTAACCTCTCACCTCTAACCTTTGATGTCTCCAACAGTATAACGCCTGGACTGCGCTGCCGTGGCGATTGAGGATGAAGTTTCCCTTGCCTGCGCCGCCCGGTGCGGGTGTAATTCCCGCTTCCCTCGAACTTCACCGATAAGAGGATATCCAATGCACACGCTGAAGTCTCTGGCCCCGGACAAGGTTTCCGTCGGCGGCGCGTTTGGTCATCGGGCCGGCCTCAATCGCAATTACATCCTGAGCCTGACCAACGACAATCTGCTGCGCAATTTCCAGGGCGAGGCCGGCTGGGGCGGAGGCATCCTTCAGGGCACGATGGCAGGCCAAGGCGCCAGCGGCGCCGATTGGCACTGGGGCTGGGAAACGCCTACCTGCCAGCTTCGCGGGCACTTCCCCGGGCACTGGCTCTCGGGCGCGTCGCGCATCTACGCCAACAGCAAAGATCCGCTGGTCAAGCTGCGCATCGACCAGTTCGTCTCAGGCTTGGCCGCCTGCCAGCAGCGCAACGGCGGCGAGTGGGCCGGCTCGATCCCTGAAAAATACCTGCACCTGATCGCCCGCGGCGAAGGCGTCTGGGCGCCGCACTATACGATCCACAAAATGCTCATGGGCCTGGTGGATGCGTACGTCTGGGGCGCCAATGAGCAGGCCCTGACCGTGCTGACCAACTGGGCCAAGTGGTTCCACCGCTGGACCAGGCAGTTCAGCCGCGAGCAGATGGACAACATCCTGGACGTCGAGACCGGCGGCATGCTTGAAAGCTGGGCCAACCTCTTCGCCATCACAGGCAAGGACGAGCACCGCGACCTGATCGAGCGCTACACGCGCATGCGGTTGTTCGGCCCGCTGATGGACGGCGTCGACAACCTCACCAACATGCACGCCAACACGACGATCCCCGAAGCCGCCGGCTGCGCCCGCGTGTATGAAGTCACCGGCGAGGCGCGCTACCGCAAGATGGTCGAGGCGTACTGGGACCAGGCCGTCACGCGCCGCGGGACGTTCTGCACCGGCGGGCAGAACCTCGGCGAGGTGTGGACGCCACCCTTCGAGTTCGCCGACCGCATGGGCGACAAGAACCAGGAGTTCTGCACCGTCTACAACATGGTGCGCCTGGCCGACTATCTGCTGCGATGGACCGGCAAGGCTGAATACGCCGACTACATCGAGCGCAACCTGTACAACGGCTTCCTCGCCCAGCAGCACCCTGGCACGGGTCAGGTCGCGTACTTCCTGCCGTTCGAGCCCGGCGGCCACAAGCACTGGGGCCACCCCACGCATGACTTCTGGTGCTGCCACGGCACGCTGGTTCAGGCGCACAATCTCTATGGCGACTGGATGTACTACGCCGCCAAGGACAGCCTGACCGTCGCACAGTACGGCGACTCGACCGCCAACGCCCAGATCAAAGGCGCCGCCGTGGAACTGCACCAGTGGCCCATCCACGAAAACTACGGACAAGGCAAGGAGCGCGTCGTCTATCGCGGCGGACGCGATCATCGGCCGCAGTATTGGCTCTACAACATGTCCGTCAAGGCCGACAAGGCCGCGGACTTCACCCTCAAGCTGCGCATGCCCTGGTGGCTGGCGGGCAAGGCCGAGATCACCGTCAACGGCAAGCCGGTCAAGGCCTCGGCCAAGGGCAGCTTCACCGAGATCCGCCGCGCGTGGAAGGACGACACCCTCACCGTCAAGCTCCCCAAGAGCCTCTGGACCGAGCCGATCCCGGACGAGCCCGGCACGGCCGCGTTCATGGACGGCCCGACGGTCCTGGCCGGCCTGTGCGACCATCAGTGCACGATCCACGGCGATCACGCACATCCGGAAGAGATCCTCAAGCCCGACGTCGAGCGTCTCTGGGGCAGCTGGACGACCGGCTACCGCACCGTCGGCCAGGACTGCAACTTCCGCTTCAAGCCTCTGCACGAAGTGGTGGACGAGAAATACACGATTTATTTCCCCATCGTAGGGGAAAAGAAAACTCGAAATTCGAAATCCGAAATTCGAAACAAGAAAACAAAAGGCAAAAAACAATAAGAGCGTCTTCGGATTTGCTCATTGCTGTAACTTATTCTTTATTTGCGATTTGTTGTTTGTTGTTTGTTTCGGATTTCGTATTTGTAGTTTGTTGTTTACGTTGTTTTGTTGTTTGTTTCGGATTTCGATATTCGTATTTCGAATTTGTTTTTAAGGATTAAGAAATGGACTTTCCCCCGATGCCGCCCTCGACCGTGTTTGGCAACAAGTACGAACCCCTGCGCCGCTTTGACATGCGCGACTGGCTGCAGCCGCGGCGCATGACGGCCGTCATGTGGGACCACGCCTTCCTGACCCGCCACGTCAAGGGCGACTCGTTCGAGGACTACGACCGCGTGCTCGACGAGGCCATCGAGCGCGGCTACAACACGCTGCGCATCGACCCGGTCCCGCAGTCGATCGATCTGTCCAGGCCCGAGATCGACTTCACGCAGACGATGAACATCCCCTACCTGCCATGGACCCGCCCCACCGGCTTCCAAGGCCGCGCGGGCGAGTGGCTCATCGAGTTCATGGAGAAGGTCATCGACCGCAAGCTCTACTACGCCCTGAGCTCCTGGTGGGGCGGCGGCATTCAGCCGACCCGCCACGACCCGCACACGCTGGTCGAGGCCACCGAGTGCTGGATCGACTTTCTGACGCAGTGGAAGAGCCGCTTCGGGTTCGACGGCTGCGCGTACGTCGACCTCAACAACGAGTTCCCGTGCTTCCTGCCGGGCATGATGGGCTACCTGGAGAAAGAAGGCGGGCCGTCGTGGTCGGCCAAGTGGCAGCAGGTGGTCACGCAGCAGATCAACGACTCGATGGGCATCATGCGCAAGGAGTTCCCGGAGCTGAAGTTCATGGTCTCGCTGCACGGCGACGTGCGGTACACGCAGCTCGAGCTCGAGCTGGACTGCATGGACATCCACTTTTACAGCGACGCCGACCCGCGCTGGCACCAGCGCACGCAGTTCTACGCGTTCTGCCCCAAGATGTTCACCAGCACCGACTGGCATGCCGAGTACAGCATTCGGACCGCTAAGAGCAACAAGGCCTCAGCCGCCATGTACCGCGCCCGCCAGCGGGCCAAGGTGGGCGAGTTCGCGGCCATGTCCGACGCCCGCGGGATCCCGCTGCTGACGACCGAGAGCTGGGCGGCGTGGTACTGCATCGACAGCCCGGAGATGGACTGGTCGTGGCTGCTGGAGTGGGCCGAGTGGTCCGTCGAAGACGCCATCGACTACCGCATGTGGGGCTGGACCCCGCACAACTACGTCCAGCCGCAGTTCGAGAACTGGAAAGACGTCCGCTGGCACCAGCGACTGACGGACCGATTCCTGAGAAGCTGATTGCGGATTGCTTATTTCGGATTGCGGATTAGGTCCAAGAACGGCTTGGCCGCCTGTCATGGTCTACACATTCCCAGATGGGTGCCACGCACAACTCCGTTGTGCGTGTCCCTGACTACATCGGGGAAGAACCTTCAAACATTCAGGGCGGTGCTCTTCCCATTGATCAGTCTCTCCGGCACAGCGCACATTGGCACGCACAACGGAGTTGTGCGTGGCACCCAATCACGATCTCTACTTACCACGGCCACCCGCCCGCCTGTGTATTTCAACGCGCATAGCTCCGGAGGAATCCTGCTATTGCGTCCTTGCTCGCCTTGCCATTGGCCGCCGCCAATGTAATCTCGTACAGCTCGCCCTTCGGCGCGATGACCTCGATCCCGTTAATGTCCAAGAAAGCAAGGGCGGCTACGGCGCCGGTCCGCTTGTTGCCATCAACAAACGGATGGTTTCGAACGATATGGAACAAATATGCGGCCGCCATCATGAAGACATTCTTGTGGAGGCGTTTGCCTTCAAATGTCGCCTGCGCCTGGGCAACGGCAGATTCAAGCAGTCCCCTGTCACGCAGCGCATGCTCACCGCCGTATCGCTCCACGAGGTCCGAGTGCATCAGCAGCACATCGTCGACATGGAGGAACTCGATCATCTCAGCCTACTCCGCCAGCCGTTTAAGATCGTGGGCATATCGACGGTTGATCTTCTTCAGGGCATTGCGCAGTTTCGCCTGACGGGCCTTGCCCCGAACAGGAGTGATCATCAACGCGTCGCCGTTGGTGGTCACTTCAAGGGCCGTATCGCTTGAGATATCCAGCATCTCCAGGATCGGCTTGTCGATCACCAGCGCCAGGCTGTTACCGTGCTTGATCAGCGTTTTTGTCATAACTGCCGCCTCTCCGCTTTGTATACATTAAGTGTATACCATCCCCGCAGGCGAAGCAATCCCACAGGCAACATTCGCCGCCACCTCGCCAGCAAGGACGGGTGCCGCGCGTTTCCAGGAGAGGCGCCCAAACGATCAGGGCCATGCTCTTCCCATTGAACAGCCTGTCGGCCATAACGCACATGGGCACGCACAACGGAGTTGCGCGTGGCACCCACCAAGACCACTGTGCTTACCCAGGCCACCCGCCAGGTTTCGGATTGCGGACCAGGCCCGGGATTCTTCATCTCTTGATCTCTGGCATGCCGATACGTATGATTATGTTATAAGTTACGTACAGGTGAACCCATGACTCGGAAGTTGACATTGAGCGCGGACACGAGAGTTATTGCTAAAGCCAAGAAGCTTGCGGCCAAGCGGGGCACAACGGTGTCGGCCATGTTCGCCCAATTTGTGGCCGCCATTGACGCC
This sequence comes from Planctomycetaceae bacterium, assembly GCA_021371965.1. The sequence continues at coordinate 13,551 of JAJFVE010000175.1, read as the reverse complement.
AAAGATAAGCCGGATGTGCCGCCGGGTCCTATTACGCGAAGGCTTTTTGGAATAGCCTCCTTTCCCAAGGGCAAGCCTGACCGTGAACTCTTGACCGAGGCCCTGGAGGAGCGGTTCGGGGGCAAGAAGTGAACGTCTTTCTGGACACAAACATCCTGCTCGACTTCCTGGGCCGCCGCGAGCCCTTCGCCGACGATGCGCAAAAGATATGGTCCTTGGCCGAACGCGGCGATATTCGCGCACACGTATCAGCCATCAGCTTCTCAAACGTGTTCTACCTCGTCCGCAAGTGGGAAGGATTATCGGTCGCTCGCAAAGCGCTTGTGGGCATGAGGGGTTTGTTCACGGCCGTCGCCTGCGACAGCCAGATCATCGATCAGGCCATCGATGCCGATTTTGAAGACTTTGAAGATGCTATTCAATTCGTTAGCGCCGTCCGCTCACGGTCGGCATATCTCGTTACGCGTAATCCCGGCCATTTTCGTAAGGCTGACATCGCTGTTGTGTCGCCGAGCGAATTCCTGGCCGCGATTTAAGACCAGGGCTTTTGGCCATGGCAGAATGACAAAAGCTTTTCTCACAGGAGCCTGTTTCAGCAGGCCTTTGTCGAACCACATGCCAAGCCCGCTGAAGCGGCCTGCTTTTCGCTATTCCGACACGCGACGGATGTCAGCGCCCAGGGCGTTGAGCTTGGCCTCGATGTGCTCGTAGCCGCGGTCGATGTGGTAGACGCGGGCGATGTCGGTGCGGCCGCGGGCGACCAGGCCCGCCAGCACCAGGGCGGCGGAGGCTCGCAGGTCGCTGGCCATCACCGGGGCGCCGACGAGTTCCTTGACGCCGCTGATGAGGGCGATGGGCCCTTCCTTGCGGATGTCGGCCCCCATGCGGAGCAACTCGGCCACGTGCATGAAGCGGTCTGGGAAGACCTTCTCAGTCAGGGCGCTGTTGCCGTTGGCCAGGCTCAGCAGCACCATGAACTGCGCCTGCAGGTCGGTGGGGAAGCCCGGGTGCGGGTGCGTGGTGATCTCGCAGGGGTGCAGCGAGCCGTCGGCCGACACTTCGATTCCCGTCGCGCCAGATTCGACCTTCGCGCCAATCTCGCGCAGGGCGTCGATGGCGGCCATCAGGTGGTCCGCCCGCGCGCCCAGGACGTTGACGGGCCCGCCGCACAGGGCCCCGGCCACCAGGAACGTTCCGGCCTCGATGCGGTCGGGGATGACGCTGTGGGCTGTGCCGGCCAGGCTCTCGACGCCCTCGATGGTCACGCGGGGCGAACCGGCCCCGCTGATGCGTCCGCCCATGGCGTTGAGAAAGTCCGCCAGGTCCACCAGCTCGGGCTCGCACGCCGCCGATTCGAGCACCGTCGTGCCCTTGGCCAGCGCCGCGGCCATCATCACGTTGGCCGTGCCCAGCACCGTCGAGCCGAACGGCCCGCCCAGGAAAATCTCGGCGCCCTTGAGCCGGTCGGCCGAGGCGACGATGTCGCCGCCGTCGAGTTCGATCTTGGCCCCAAGCGCGCGTAGCCCGCGAAGGTGCAGATTCACCGGCCGCGAGCCGATGGCGCAACCGCCGGGCATGGCCACGCGGGCCTTGCCTCGCCTCGCCAGCAGCGGGCCCAGGACGCAGATGCTGGCCCGCATCTTCCGCACGCGGTCGTATACGGCGTGGCAGGGGGCCAGGTCCCGCACGTGCAGGCTCATGGTGCCTTTTTCGTCGCGGGCGATGTCCATGCCCAGATCGCCCAGCAGGGCCTGCGTCGCCCGAACGTCGGCCAGGTCCGGAACGCGGGCCAGATCGCAAGGGCCGTCCGCGAGCAGGCAGGCGGCCATGATCGGCAGGGCCGCATTCTTCGACCCGCTCAAGGCCACGCTGCCCGAGAGTTTCCGCCGCCCGTTGATGACGAATTTATCCATGGCCGAAAGCATACCGCGCGAGGGGGGGAAAACCAATTACGTCCACGAATGACACGAATGGAGGAAGAAGCAAAAACCGACGACGAGGACGACGACGAGGACGAAAGAGGACGCGGATGCGCCCCGTTAGCGGCGGGGCTTGCCCCGCGCGGTTTCCGGGATCTGCAAAACGCGCGGGGCATGTCCCGCCGCTAACGGTACAATTGCGTCCATCATGTTGATAGCGCAGTACAAGTCGCCGCCGCCCAGCCGGGGCACGATGCTGGCGGGATGTGTTATCCCAGCAATAATCTTTGGTGTCTTTGCTGTGGCAGGTGTGCTCCTGGTGCCCCAGTCCCTTCGCGAGGTCGGCGTTGGCAAGCTTGTCTCGTGGATGATCGGGATTTGTATCGGCGCAGCTTTTGTGGCACTGGCCGTCACCTGGGTGGTGCAGGGGTATCACCGGGAATTGAAAGAGCAGGCCGCTGCCGGTCTTCAATTCTGGGAAGATCGTATCGTTGTCACGTCGTTGAAGAAGGACCGCGAGCTTCGATACGAGGAGATGGACCAGCTCCGCTGTGCGTGGAGCCGCCAGACGGACCATCCCCATCGGATCGTTCTCTGGACGAAACGAGACAACATCGAGATGGACTCCAAGAACCTGCCTCTGCATGAGATATACCCCCTCGTGCACAAAGGTGCGGCCGAAGCGATGCTGAGGAGGATCCGCTCGGGCAAAAGCTGCTCAGTGTGGAGGTCCTCCTACGCCGACGTGAGCCGCTTCTTGGCGCTTCTGGTTATGATAGTTGCTGCGGTGGTTCTTGTCAGACTGTGGCCGGGCACGCTGCCGTATGCCGCACCGGCGTTTTTCTTCGGCGCAATGACATGCATCGGGATCAGCCGCGTCCCGGGCCTACGGCGGCACTTCTTGCACAGAGGCATCGGCGTTGAGCTTGGCGGAATCAGACTGCTCTCTGACCCGGCAGGAGGGTTGATCCCATGGGCCGACGTCCATGCAATCAGAATACACTCAGCCGAGGTACGCATGGCAGTTCTGGCCGTCCCAGAGGAGATAGTTGTGCCACGTGCCAGCGTCAACTTCGACGTCTTGCGGGAGGTGCTGGAGGCCTTCGCCGCGCCATCTGTCATTCATGTGGTAGATAAACAGGAGGAATCATCATGAACCTGCGTGAGTTTCATCAGCACTTTATTGACGGTCTGACGCCGCCTTGGCTGGAGGGGGACAAGGCGGGCAACACTTGCGACTGTATCATCTCCGGCGACGGCGACAAGCCGGTCGAGACGGTGTTGGTCTCGTGGATCGCCTCCATGGCAGCGCTGCAGGCGGCCGTCGACCGCCGGGTGGATCTGCTGCTGGTGCATGAACCGGTGTTCTACGGGCTGACGGCCGATGTGTTTCCCGACGTGCTTAAGGACTGTCCGGCGGTCGCGCCCAAGGCCCGGTTCATCGCTGATAAGGGCATCGCCGTTATGCGGCTGCACGACCGGTGGGACATCTGGCCGGACTACGGCATCCCCTACGCGTGGGCGAAGTTCCTGGGATTCACCAGCCCGCCGGTGGCGATTCATAAGACGATCTGGCCGGGCACGCTGCACCGTTACGACATGCCGCCGATGCGCCTGGGCGATTTTGCCATGCAGGTGGCCTCCCGTACGGCGGCTGTGGGCGAACCTCATCCGCTGGTGGTGGGGGACCTGGATCAGATGGTTTCAAAGGTCGGCGTGGGCACCGGCTGCGGATGTCAGGTGATGGGCTTTCGTGAGCTGGGTTGCGACGTGTCGATGATCTGCGACGACGGTTCATGCTACTGGCATGAGATTCAGAGATGGGAAGACGACGGTCATCCGGTGATCCGCGTCAATCACGGCACCAGCGAAGAGCCTGGCATGGCCACCCTGGCGCAGTACATCAATGAAAAGATGCAACCCGTGCGGGCGGAGTATCTGCCCGTGGCGCGGAAGTTCCACCAGATGTGATGGCGGCATGGGCGTCTCGCCCATGCATGCACGGGCGAGACGCCCGTGCTACTCACGGGCAAGATGCCGGTGCTACGGGGCCACGCGGACGGACTTGATCGTCACGGTCTCGACGGGGACGTCCTGATGGCCGTTCTTGTTTCCGGTGCGGACCTTGGCGATGGCGTCAACGACGTCCATGCCCTCGGTCACCTGGCCGAAGGCGCAGTAGCCGAAGCGCTCATCGGTCTCGTCCTGGGGGGTGAGGACGGCGTTGTCCTTGAGGTTGATGAAGAACTGGGCCGTGGCGCTGTCGACGACGCTGGTGCGGGCCATGGCGATGGTGCCGCGGGTGTTCTTGAGATCGGCCTTGGCTTCGTTCTTGATCGGGTCGTGCGTGGGCTTTTGCTTCATGTCGGCGTCGAAACCGCCGCCCTGGATCATGAAGTTGGGAATCACGCGGTGGAAGATCGTGCCGTCGAAGAATTTCTCTCCGGTGTAGGCCAGGAAGTTCTTGACGGTGATGGGGGCCTTGTCGGCCCAGAGCTCGATCTTGATGGTGCCTTTCGAGGTTTCCATGATGACCACGGGATTCTTCTCCTTGGACTGTGCCGGCGCTGTCGGCTCGGCTGAGGTTACGCCCGGGGCGGTGAGCCACCCCTGGCTCTTGGCCACGAAAATCGCCCCGGCAACGGCGGCGACACACAGAACGGTCAGTACGGTTGTCTTCATTGCAGTCGCTCCTGGTCAGGTTCCGGGAACTTCCGATTCAATCCACTTGCCTTCGTCGCTGGCCCACGTGCCTTTAAGCTTAGCGCGCAGGGACTCGTTTTTGTCGCGCAGGATCAGGCGGTCTTCCAGCACCAGCGCGTCGAGATTGCTGGCCACGAACGCCCGCAGGGCGTCCCAGGCCGTCCGCACGATGGGTTCCTCGTGCATGTTGAACGAGGTGTTGACCACGCTGGGCAGCCCCGTGCGCCGGCGGAACTTGTCGATCACGTCGTAGTAGAACGGGTTTTGGTTGCGGGAGATATACTGCGGCCGCGCCGTCCCGTCGACGTGCACCACGGCCGGCTGGGTCTGCTTCATCCACTCGGTGCAGTCGTAGCAGACGGTCATGTAGGCGGCGGTGTAGGCGCTCTTGTCGGCATCGAGGTAGCACTGGTCGGCGTGCTCGCGCAGCGTCACGGGCGCGAAGGGCATGAACTCGGTGCGTCCGAGCTGCTTGTTGAGCCAGTCGTTGACGGCCGGGTCGGTGGGGGTATAGAGGATGCTACGGTTGCCCAGCGCCCGCGGCCCGTACTCCATGCGTCCGCGACAGATGCCGACGACCTTCTTCTGCGCCAGCAGTTCGGCGACGACGCCAGTGACGTCGGGCGTGTCCTCAAAGACCAGTTGATATTCGCGACTGAGGCGGTCGATCTCGTCGGGGCAGATGCCCGGGCCGAGGTAGACGTTGTCGTGGCGGAAGGGCTGCACGGGTCCGTCGCTGTCGGCCCAGCACGCCAGCGCCGCGCCGACGGGCTGGCCGCAGTCGCTCATGCCGGGGTGCACGTAGATTTCTTCCACGCCGGCCAAGGCGTTGATTCGCTGGTTGAGCTTGACGTTGCCGTGGACGCCGCCGGCCAGGGCGACCTTGCGGATGTCCGGATATCGCTGGAGATACCGTTCTGTCAGGGCGACCAGGGCCTCTTCCAGCGCCAGTTGCCATGCGGCAGCCATGTCGGCGATCTTGTGCTCGCGCAGCTCGGGGGGCAGCGGGCGGCCTCGCTTGCTCGTGTGGTAGTCGCGCCACCACAGGTACAGCAGTGGGGAGCTGTAGAAGTCGTCGCGGTCGGACCGCAGATGAAAGAGCGAGCGGGCCAGGCCGCCCAGCACCGTCGGGTCGCCCAGGGCGGCCAGGCCGGTGATCTTGCCTTCGTGGCGGTTGGGCTTGAAGCCCAGAAGCTGTGTGATGGTCGAGTAGAACATGCCCGGGCTGTGCGTGGTGGGCACGTCCAGGATCTTTTCGAGCTTGCCCTGGCCGGCCAGGTACACGCTGCACGAGTTGATGAAGCTGCTGCCCTCATTGACGAACACGAGGCAGCGGTCGAACCCGCTGCAGTAGTACGCCGTGGCCGCATGGCAGTATCCGTGTTCCCACGAGCCGGTCTTGCCCCGGAAGCCCTTGGCCTGCAGGTGCTTCTTGGCAGCTTCGACGTGCGAGGCCCGCCTCAGGCCCGTGCGCGTGCCGTGGCTGAAGCGGTGGCTTTCGTAGTACTTCCAGAGCTGCAGCGGGCGGCCCCGGAAGTACCGCCGCGCGTCGGGCCAGGTCTCCTTGAGCATCTGGCGCTTGTGCGCGCTGCCGGAGCGGGAATAGCCCTCGGCGCCCAGGTCGTCGGACACGGCCAGCCAGTCGATGTCGGCCGCGGAGATGCCGCAATCGGCCAAAGCGGCGTCGATGGCCTCCACCGGCGCCGCGCCGGACATCTTGGCGCGGTCATAGCGTTCCTGGCTGGAGGCGTGCACGAGCCGTCCGTCGATGATGATCGCGCATCCGCTCTCGTGCGTATTGGCGTGTAGGCCGAGTATCTTCATGAGGATTGCCGGATAGTAAGGCCGGCGCGGGGGCAAGTCAAGGGCAACCAAAGCGGCAGGCCTTACCAAAGTCACTCCCGGTTTCGTCCGAACCTTCTAGTGTGGCGCTGTCTGACGGCAGTTGCCCCGGGTGCGGAGACGTTACAGGCAGGAGTCCGGCGATGGCGGCAGATTCTTTTGGGCACAGTTTGGCAAGCCGGCCGCCGTATCCCAGACTTCTGTCAGAGCGATCATTGATGGATTTACGGATTCAAACACTCGCGGGTAGCCGTGGAGGTTGGTCTTGAGCGGTCTGAAAATAACATCGCCGGGCATGCTGTTGATCTTCGCCATTACCTCGGCCGGGGCCATCTTCCTCGTCGACCTGTTCTTCCTGCGACCCCAGTCGCTCGACCAGCAGCAGGCCGCCCTGAGCGAGCGGGCCCTGGGCGCCCAGAAGACCGTCGAAACGGCCCTGCAGAACCAGCGCAGCGCGCTCCAGCGGTCATGTTGGGCCTGGGCCAACGGCCGCCAGGTGAAGGACTTCCTGGCTGGACGCGACGACGCCGCCCAGATACGGACCGTTCTCGACCAGGGGATCAGCGCCACGCAGGCGGACGTGGCCTGGATCTGCGACAGATCCGGCAAGATCGTCATGCAATGGTCGCGCCGGGGGGACGTCGTCGCCCTTGGGGCGCCGCCGGCCGCGGGGCCGGCAGCCGAAGACGGCCCCGTTCGCCTGGTGGACTTTGGAGCTAACGTAGGCCTGTACGTCCGCTGCGACGTGCCGGGCGAAAAGGCTGCGCGGGATTCTGCCGTTGCCGGCAGCTTCTGGATCGGACGCGTGCTGGACGGGCCGAGCCTCTCGCAATTGGGGCGCCTCATCGGCGGACAGATGGACTTCGTGCGATCCCAGGCCCTGCCGCTGGCGCAGGAATCCAGCGTGACTGCGTCGCAGTCGTTCTGGCACGGCGAGGGCAACAAGCTCACGGTGGCCTGGCTGGCCCACGATCATGGCGGCAAGGTGCTGGGCTACTACCGCGCCGTCGTCGATGACGACCAGGTTTTCCGCCAGGCTGTCGGCGCCCGCCGCACCGTCCTGATTATCCTGAGCCTTTCGGTGGGATTGATCCTGCTGGTCATCACCGGCGTGCACATGCTGGTGGCCGGACCGGTCCTGCGGCTGATGCGACGCCTGCAGCAGATCGAGTGCGGCAAGGCTGACAGCCACAGCCTGACGCGAGACCTCCACGGCGAACCGCTGGAAGTGGCCCGGCGACTCGAATCGGCCTTTGACGAGATGGACCGCAACTCCAAGACCGACGCCCTGACCGGACTGGCCAACCGCCGCCGATTCGACGAGATGCTCCAGACCTCCTTCCAGCAGGCCCGCCGCTACAACCGCCCCCTGACGGCCGTCGTGATCGACATCGACTTCTTCAAGGCCGTCAACGACGCCGGCGGGCATCCCGCCGGCGACGAAATGATCCGGCGCGTGGGAGCGGCGATCATGGCCGCCTGCCGCAAGGCCGACCTGCCCGCGCGGTTCGGCGGCGACGAGTTCGCCATCCTCCTGCCCGAAAGCGCCGCCAGCGACGCCGTGCCCGTGGCCGAGCGCATCCGCAAGGCCGTCGCCGACCTGGTGATTACGGCCGCCAACGTCGAGCTGCGCGCCACCTGCTCGATCGGGATCGCCGACCTGCACAGCGGCGAGATCGAGAGCCCCAGCGCGCTGCTGAGCATGGCCGACCGCGCCCTGTACGCCGCCAAGGAGCTCGGGCGCAACCGCTACGTGCTCTCACAGGACCTGGACTCGATCCGCTGGCCGGACATGGCGCCCGACCGACTCAAGGTCAACAGCCTGTCGAAGAAACTGGCCGGACTGGACACGCACTTCAAAGACCTGTTCGTCAGCGCCGTCGAGGAGGTCATCGAGACCCTCGAGCAGCGCAATCCGCACATGGCCGACCACGCCCACCGCGTGCGCCACCTGGCGGTGCTCGTCGCTCGCGAGATGGAACTGCCCGACCGCCTGATCAAGCACCTCAGCGGGGCGGCCATCCTGCACGACATCGGCATGCTGGCCATGCCCGACTCGGTGCTGCTGTGCAACGGCGGGCTCAACGAGCAGCAGTGGCAGATCATGCAACGCCACCCCCAGATCGGGGCGCGCATCATGGAAGGCATGGAGTTCCTCGAACAGGAAATCCCCACCGTCCGATACCACCACGAACACTTCGACGGCACCGGATACCCCGAGGGCCTCGTCGGGGCGCAGATCCCGCTGTCGGCACGCATCCTGGCGGTGGCCGATTCCTTCGAGGCCATGACCTCGCCCCGAGCCTTCCGCGGGCCGCGAACTCCCCAGGACGCCGTCGAGGAAATCAAAGCCAAGAGTGGTTCCCAGTTCGACCCCATCGTCGTCGAGTCGTTTGTGGCACTGGCCGAACGACTCAGTCCGGCCGTCCTGCTCAACACGCAGCGACAGAAGCACACCTGGCGCATCAAAGAAGACCTGCAGACCCAGCTCGAAGCGCAGCTCCAGTCGCAGACGACCGCCGAGCAATAGAACGATTTCGGATTGTGGATCCCGGATTGCGGATTATTTCTTCGTTGCCCGAACCGCTGGCGCTGCGATCACGGCCCATTGACTTGCACGTCCTTGCACTTTGTTGTACTTTTCACAGCGGTTTCGCCGTCTTCAGGTGCGCATAGTGCGCATGTCGAAGGCATGGAGAATACTTTTCCGCGAACATCATATGACATAAGTCATTATCTGACAATTAGTTAGATACTTCATGCGCCTCGGCTGGCATCCAAGGCGACCGTGCATGATGGTGCTGCCTGACGAGTGGGACAGATACCTTAATTCAAGGGTTCAAGAGCCTTCACCACGCCCAGGGCAACATGACTTATGAGGAACCGCCTGGCGGCCGTGCGGCGGGCGTGACGCGACAGCGGCGGCACGCTCCAGACCGGCGCGGCCGTCGCGACGATGACCTACGACGCCCTCGGCAGGCGGATCATCAATGCCATTCGGGACTGTCCCCTATTTTCCTATTTCCCGGGCAGCGACGACTCGCGGCCATTGTTCGCTAAGGATTGCCCCGTTTGAGCAGTTGGCCTGCTGCGGCTGGATGTACCGAAAGCAGTGCGTTGAAGAACGCCCGCTGACGTTCTGATCCCCAATCGCCGGTAAAGCCGGCCACCAGATCGGGGGAGGCCTCAGCAGCGGCTGGTCCCAGCGTCGCCAGTACCTTCGCGCAGGCGATGGCGACCTGGTCGTCCTTGTGGTGCAACCCCCGCCGCAATTGGGGAAGGAGGCAGATCGCCTTGGCGCCCAGTGGAGGGATGACCTTCGTGAAGATATCGGCCATGGTGAACAAGTCCGCCCCGACAGGGCGCCGTTCACGCAGCATGGCCTCGGCCAAGGGGGGCGTCTGCTCGGCCTGGACGCCGATCATTTCGATGGCTTGGGCGGCCGGATGCGGAAAGAACTGGCTGGACTCGTCGAGACGCAAAATCAGCACCGGGATCGCTGCCCGAGCATCGGGTCCGATCCGCGCCAGAACATCCACTACCAGGAAATTGGGGCTGTCGGATAGGCATTGAGTGAGCGCGGGCACTGCGGTCTTGCCCATCCGCACGAGCGTGTCCGAAACGTCTTTGTCGAGACTGGGTCCCACGCGCCCGAGGGCGTTGGTAAGATAGGTTGCCGATTCCGGGCCAAGGCAGCCAAGCAATACGATGACCTTGCGGGCTACCTGATCATCTCGCAGCATGCCGTTCCTGTTGTACAGGAGCGCGGCCAGTTCCGGCAAGGCGGGCAAAGCGTCGCGGCCAAGAGGCGCCAGAGCAGAAACACATACCCCGTCGACCTTCGGGTCGGTGCTCTTCAGGACAACGCGGAGTGACGGGATCAGTTGTTTCGCCTGCGGCCCGATGGCTGCCAGCAAATCACCGGCCAGCGGGTAGAGGCGATGCCGCCGGAACGGATTATCCGCCTGCAGCAGGAGCTCTAATACGGTCTGGGCGCCAGCGAGATCGAGCCCAACCTTCCCAAGAGCGTTGGCGGCGGCCGAGACGACGGCCGGGTCGGGGTGGTTCAATCGTTTCAGAACAAGCGAGACCCCCGGGCGGGCGCCCGAACCGATCGCCGCCAGCGCATCCAGGACCGCCTTCTCTTCACGTACGGACAACATGGAGCCATCCGCCAGCTTGAGAATGGCTGGCAGGGCGGGTGTGGCCTTGGCTCCGAGAGCTGAAAGTTTCGCCAATGCCGTTTCCCTTTCGGTGGCGCTGCTCGACTGCAGGGCTTTCTCTAACGGCATGAGGTCGTCTTGCACCGACGGAAGCGACGTCGCCTCGATGTCGGACGTCTTTACGGATGGGGCAGGCCGCCACAGCACCGCTATGGCAATAATGACGGCGATCAAGGCGCAAGCCGCGCCGACCCCCAACAACCGCACCGATGCTTTCCCCGCCGTGGATCTAAAAGACTGAGTTCTGCTCATTCCGCAGACGTGCCGAAACATGTTCGCCTCCCCTCGCCACAAGGGATTGCCAGCTTCGTTTGCCGATGTCTTCTGCCAGGCAGCGTGGTTGACGTTGCTATGGGATTCTATGGGGTACTCGTTGACACAGCAATGGGAAACCTCACTTCTGGAGTGGACGCAAGTGGGCGGGGACTGGGCAGGACCGGGGAGGAAACTATTTGACGCCATGAAGTTGACTTTTATTGCGACCGACAGATAATTTCAACACCCAATCAACTGTGGAAGCAAGGCCTATCTGGAAGAAAGGAATCCGGATATGAGATCGCTGACGTCGAATCATCTGATTGCATGGATTCCCGTCTCCATAGCATTGGTGCTCTACGTTGGCCCGATGCTGGCCGGCAATCCAAATCAAGCCGAGCCCTCTGCCCCGTCTGCCTCCAGGCCCGCAACGACATCCCAAACCGCACGTCTGCTCTGGGACGGGAAGGAGACCATCGCGGAATATGCCCGTCGTGCCGGGATTACTCAAACGGAAGTCATACTGGACCTGGGAAGCGGGGTTACGCTCAAGGCCGCTTTGATTCCAGCCGGCAACTTCATTATGGGCACCGCTGAGAAGGATTGTCCCGACGATCAGCGCCCGCAACACAAAGTAACGATCACTCGCCCTTTCTACGTGGGAGTATACGAAGTCACCCAGGAGCAGTGGACAAAGGTTATGGGGACACGTCCGCAGATCTTCAAGGGGGACGCGAAACTCCCTGTGGAGACGGTATCACGAAACGATGCAATGGATTTCTGCAAGAAGGTCACGGATTTGACGAAAAGGAAGGTTCGTCTCTTGACTGAGGCCGAATGGGAATATGCTTGTCGTGCTGGAAGCGCGACCCGCTTTTGCTTTGGCGACGACGACCGAAAGCTGAAAAACTACGCTTGGTACCAGGATAACGGCAAGGGCACGTCACACCCAGTCGGACAAAAGGAGCCCAATGCATGGGGCCTATACGATATGCACGGCAATGTACTGGAATGGTGCTCGGATTGGTTCACCGACTCCTATGCCAACGCAGAGGCCGTTGACCCGACAGGACCAAGCACGGAGCCGCTGATAAATGCGCATCGTGTTCTGCGCGGCGGATGCTTCTGGGATGGAAGTCTGCTATGCCGGTCGTCATATCGCATATTCGGAAATCCTAACGGCCGAGGCAGTCAGGCGGGATTCCGCATTGCAGTTGAACTGCAATAGACCGTGCTCCTGGCGCAATCTGAGCTGGCCGAGGGGATCAACTTTAATAGGGGACAGATACGAATGGCACTTCCAGTCCCGGTCCTTCAATCGCCCCCGTTCGGGGGCTCGGACACGGGGGGGGCGGGTTACCCCGGGCTTCGCCTCCGGCTCCAACCCGGGGCTACTATCAGGCGCCGGCTCCGCGGGCTTGGGGATCGCGTTATCCGGGGACATGATTGCGGGGAGGCGGTTGCGGACGTTCTGCCTGTCGCAGTGCTGGTCTGGAGAAACTCTGAAAGCGGCAGCTATGGCTGCCGCACTCCATAGTCGCCGGCGGGCTGGTGGTGCAGACATCCAAGCCTCGCGGCTGCCCACAATATGCAATCCACAATCCGACATCCGCAATCATTTGTAATTGCGGATCGCGTCGATGAACTTTTGGCCGAACTGGTCCAGCTTCTTCTGGCCCACGCCGGTGATTTCGAGCAGGGCCTGGGCCGTGGTGGGCAGGTCGCGGGCCATCTCGTGCAGGGTGCGGTCGGAGAAGACAACGTACGGCGGCACGCCGCGCTCGAAGGCCAGGGCGCTGCGGACCTCGCGGAGCTTCTGGAACAGATCCGGGTCGTAATCGGTGATCGGAGCGGCGGCCTCGGACGTGCCGGCGGAGCGGCCCTTGCGGACTCGCACCTTGGCGGCGGGCTCTTCCGTGCGGCGCAACACCTTGAACGACGCCCGGCCGAAGAGCACGTCGCGGCCCTTGTCGCTCAGGCCCAGCACGGGGTAGCGGTCGCCGGCCACCAGCAGGCACTGCTGGGCGATGAGGTTGTCGACGATGTTCAGCCACGCGCGTTTGCTGCCGCGGTCTTTGCCGGCGCCGTAGGTCTTGATCTGGTCGTGACCCAGCGAGCGGATCCGCTCGGTGTTGGCGCCGATGACCACGTCGACCACGTGATTGGCCCCGAACCGCTCGCCCGTGCGGGCCACGGCCGACATCAGGATCTGCGCCTCGACGGTGGCCTCGATCAGCTCGACGTTGCCCGAGCAGACGTCGCAGGCCTGGCAGTTGTCGTGGGGGTACTTCTCGCCGAAATACGCCAGCAGTTGCGCTCGCCGGCAGGCGCTGGCGGTGGCGTAGCGGACCATGCCGGACAACTGCGCCGCCGCGGCGGCCCGCAGCGTGTCGTCCTCGATGGCGTCGATGAAATAGCGGATCTTGGGAATGTCGGCCCGCGAGAAGAACAGCAGGCACCGGGCCGCTTCGCCGTCGCGTCCGGCGCGGCCGGTCTCCTGGTAGTAGCCTTCCATGTTCTTGGGCAGGTCGCCATGCACGACGAACCGCACGTTGGACTTGTCGATCCCCATGCCGAAGGCGATGGTGGCGACGACGACCTGGACCTTG
>JAJFVE010000173.1 GCA_021371965.1 Planctomycetaceae bacterium | reverse complement strand
GCCATGGCGCGCAAGCTGCAGCCGGATATCCTCATCAACAATCGCACCGGCCTGCCCGAGGACTTCTGCACGCCCGAGGGGCACATCAAGCCCGAGGAAGGCAAGGCGTGGGAGTCGTGCATGACGTTCAACGGCTCGTGGGGCTACGTGCCGATGGCGCCGGAGGAATGGCTTTCGCCCAAGAAGGTGCTCGAGATGCTCCGCCAGTGCGCCAACGGCGGGGGCAACCTGCTGCTGAACATCGGTCCCGAGGGCGACGGCACCGTGCCGGCGCTGGCGATCGATCGGATGACGCGCGTGGGCAAGTGGCTGCGCCAGTACGGCGAGGCCGTCTACGGGCAGTTCGACCCGATCAAGGAGCTCGAAGGCTGGGCGGGCATCGGCTGGTGGTCGCGCCGCGGCAACACGTGCTACTACTGGATCACGGCAGTGTGGCCGGGCCAATCGTTCAGTATCGGCGGGCTGCTGACCAAGGTCAAATCGGTCAAGCTCATGCCCACCGACAAGCCGCTGCCCTTCACGCAGACCAAGGACCGCCTGCTGATCCAGGGCCTGCCCAAAACCTGCCCCGACAAGAGCTGCGACGTGGGCATGCTGAAAATCGAATTCGCCGGCGAACCCAAACAGCGCCTCGGCGAAGGCACTGTGTATTACAAGGCTTACTGAGACTAAAGAGAACACGCATGGCACGAATGAGACGAATGGGATAAAGAACAGAAATGGGCCACAGAGACACAGAGCTCACAGAGAAAAGCAGAACCGCAGTGGTAAAGGAAATAAGAACAACCTCTTCTCTGTGTTCTCTGTGTCTCTGTGGCCCAATCTTGTTTCTTCCCCATTCGTCCATTCGTGACATTCGTGTTCTCCCCGGAGCGCAGAATGGCTAAGAAAAAGAAGTCAACCGGAGCGGCGGATCAGCAGCATGCGGTCATCGGCAATGCCGAGGGAACGACCGCGGCGACCTATCAGCGCACGACGCACCCTGACGCGCAGTGGTTCGCCAATGCGGGCTTGGGGCTGTTCCTGCACTGGGGCATCTCCACGGTGCATGGCAAGGGCGACTTGTCCTGGGCCATGATGCAGGACACCCCTTGGGACCGCCACGTCAACGGCGAGAACCATTTGCCTCCGCTGGAATACTGGAAGCTGGCCGAGCGGTTCAACCCGTCCAAGTACGAGCCGGAAAAGTGGCTCGCCCCCGCTGCGGCCGCCGGCTTCACCTACGCCGTGCTGACCTCGCGACACCACGACGGGTACGCGCTGTGGCCGACGAAGCATGGCGAGTTCTCGACAGCCACCCACATGGGCGGGCGCGACCTGATCCGCCCGTACGTCGAGGCCTGCCGCCGCACAGGGCTCAAGGCCGGCATCTACTATTCGCCGCCGGACTGGTACTACCGCCGCAAGTTCATGTCGTTCCACGCCACGAACCTCTGCGACTACCACGAAGGCATGGAAGCCACCGGGCAGGACTGGAAGATGTGCAAGCTGCCAGCCAAGCCCGAGGGCTTCGAGGACCGCTACGTGCAGCAGGTGCACGACCAGCTCGTCGAGCTACTCAGCGACTATGGCAAGATCGACGTGCTCTGGTTCGACGGCGGGCCGGCCTGCATCACGACGGAAGAGATCCACAAGCTTCAGCCGGGAATCGTGGTGAACCCCCGCGCGCACGGCTTCGGCGATTTCTCCACCGCCGAGGGCGGCGACCCGGGCTCCCGCCCCACGGGCTGGTGGGAACGCTGCGACCTGTGGAGCCGCGGCGGCTGGGCGCACACGTGCTATCCGTATTTCTCGACCAGCCGCATCCTCTCGATCCTCGCCCGCACGCGGGCTTGGGGCGGCAACCTGCTGATCAACGCCGGCCCCACCGCCGACGGCAACATGCCCCCGCAGTACTTCGAGAAGCTCGGCGAACTGACCGGCTGGCTCACCCACAGCGGCGAGAGCGTGCTGGGCACAACCCCGGGCTGCTGGCCGGACAAGGCCACCGTCCCTGTCACCACCCGCGGCGACACGTGGTACATGCACTACATCGACCCCGGCGTCGACGGCGCGACCATCGAGGGCATCACCAAGCCCGAGTCGATCAAGCTCCTGCGCACCGGGAACGACATGCCCTACACCAACTACGACAACGGCCGCCTGCGCGTGACGATCCCAATGGACCTGCGCACGGAGTTGGATGACGTAGTAGTCCTGCGGGGCGTAAAGACGCTGTAATATGGAGTGCGGCAGCCTTAGCTGCCGCTTTGGAAGTTGTTGGGCCAAAACCGACGACGAGGACGAGGACGACGACGAGAACGGGACCTGCGCACCGAGCTCGACGACGTGGTAGCCCTGTATGGGGTAAAGACGCTGTCGTGATTCTTGTTAGCGGCGGAGCTTGCTCCGCGCGTTCGCCGCAAAGCGTCCATCCTGTCTTGCCCGAAGATCGGGGAAACAACCGCGTCGAGCAAGCTCGACCGCTAACGTTGCGCGCCGGGCGGTATCTCCGTTTCTTCGATGATCTCAACGCCGCTGATCAGCGGCGTTCCGGTCCGCGGCGTCAGGTCGATCTTCAGCTTGTCTCGGACCTCGATGGACTTGAACTCCTTAGTCACGCTGCGGAACGCGCCGCCGGATTCCTTCGTCACGTCAAAACTCTCCAGCACCTTCTTGCCCTGAATCGCCACGTCGAAAACACGCTGCCCGGTCTCGCCTTTCAACTCGGCAAAGACCAACCGCACGGTGTACTTCGGCGGCGCGGGCAACTCGCGCCTGGTGGTGATCAGCAGGCGCGGGGCCAGCGACTTCTCGGCCGCGGCGCCCCAGACCTCGCGTGAACCCTTGCCGCTGATGTTCAGCATGATTCCCGCACCCTTTTTGCCAGGCAGGTCTTGCAGCAGCGGCGTCAAATCGCTCGATCGTTGCAGCAGGCCGTCCATGTTCGGGCTTACCCATGCCGGAACGGTCCACTTCACTGAAGGACCGGCGCCGCCGGAATGAATCGCCAGTTCGGCCGGCGGGTCTTTGGGCGTGCCGCCGCGCGTGGAGGCAAACTGCACATACGCACCTATGATTTTTTCATCCGCCGGAAGATGGATTGCCTCAAATCGCAGCGCGACAGACTCTGCACCCAACGACAGTTTCTCGGCCTTGTCCGCGGCCAGCGGATAAATTCGCGTGCGCGTGCCGGCCATCAGGTCGATCTCGATGCTCCGAACATCTTCAACGCACGATGATGCCGCGAACGCCAAATCGCCCGTCACGGCTGACTCGTGGCGGCGGTGCGTCTGCGGAGCCTTGCCGTCGGCAGTCACAACGCTGATGGGCACGTCATAGGACGAGCCCCCCACTACCGGCCAGTCGAGCCATAGCGTGCCATCGCTGCTGACGCGGTCGCCGGGGGCGCCGAAGTTGATCCCGACTCGCTTCACCTGGTCGCGCAGGGCCATGGGCTCGAACTGCGTGAAGTCGTAGTAATTCAGCGCGCCGTAGTTGGCGGTCCACTGCTCCATCGCCACGTCCGGGGCGTGCACCATCGCCAGCGAGGCCTGGTTCTGGTACACGCACGAACAGCCGCGCGTGTAGTCGGGGGCGCTGAGCACGCCGTCGGCGGCCACGAGGTTGGACGTGCATCCGCTGCGGAAGCCGCCAAAGTTGCCCGTGCCGCTGCGCGTGGTCAGGTCGTAGTACCCGCCCGTTGCCGAGCGGAACGTCATCAGGCTCTCGCTCGCCACGGCGTAATTGCAGCCGTAGCTGCGGCTGATGAGCCAGGGCTCGCGCTGGCCGCTGATCGGGTTGGGCAACTGCACTTCCTTGCCGTCGAGCAGGCCGATCGCCCCGGCGGTCTTGGCATAGAAGCGGCCGTTGGTGAGGATGGTGTCGCCGCGCAGGATCACCGGGCCCATGTAGCGCCGGTCGAGATTCTTCCACAGCACGCCGCCGTCTTTGCCGCGGTAGGCGACCATGCCCGCGTTGCCGCGGTCGCCCATCGCACGCGCGCCGTTGAAGTCGGCCGCCTGTAGCAGCACGTCGTGCGCGGCAGAATACGACAACCACGAACCGAAGATGTCGCCCTTGGCCTGCCAGAGTTCCTTGCCGCTGCGGGCGTCGAAGGCCGCGATGCGATACTCGACGCTCTCCTTGCGGCCGCGACGTGACAACGCCGCGGCAACCTCGCCCGGCAGCTTGTCCAGGCAGTAAATCCGCGCGTTGCCGGCCACGATGCCGTTATGGATGAAACTGCTGGCGGCGATGGTTTTCCAGAGCACCTTGCCGTCGGCGGCGCGAAAGACGACCAGTCCGCGGCTGGCCGATTTGTCCATCGGGGCGTTGTACGTGTTCCAGAGCGGCTTAGTCTCGCCCGCGCGGGCCAGCAGCGCCGAGTAATCTGCAAAGCCCTGCCCGCCGATAAGCAGGCCATCGTAGAGGCCGATGAATCCCCAATCTACGGCCTTGCCGTCGTGGGCCTTGGGCATCTCGATGGTGCGCGTGAGCTTGCCGTTGGCGGCGTCGAGCACGCGGCAGACACTGCCCAGCGCCAGGTACACTTCGCTGTCGGTGATGACGTAATTGGTCCCGCGCACATTGGCGCCCATCATGGCGCCCTGCCCGGTCGCGTCGGTATCATCCCAGTACAGCGCGTAGGCCGTTCTGGCGTCGGGGCCAAAATCGTACTCCCACAGGATCGTGCCGGTGTAGGCGTCGTAGCACGTCAGGCCGCCGACGCCCTCGATCACCACGCGCCCGCCGGCGACCTGCTCGGGCGGGCCGCGACCGTGCCGCGAGAGAATCCGCGCATTGGCAGGCCCGCCGAACCACAGCGGCGCCAGCGGCAACTTCACCAGCGAATCGGCCGACATCACGGTGTTGCCGGCGTCGGCGTACTGGCCCGTCCAGTCCCCGCTGCCTGCCAGCGGACCCTGGCGCGTGATCCATCGCTCGTCGGCTGCAAAGCCCCCCACGCACATCGCTCCGCCATACGGCCGTAGCGATTGATAGATCGCCCGGAACGTCTGCCCGTCGCGGTTGCGGACCGCGCCGGCGACAGCCTTGCCGGTGACGATCAGCGAGGCCACATACGGCGGTGCCCTGAACTCCTCGGGCCTGGCCTGCGCCACGGCGATGCGCCCGTACAGACCGGCCTCGTCGAGCCGCTTGCGAGCGGTGGCGACGACGCTCTCATCCGGATCGACGGCCACGATCTTCAAAGCCGACTCTCCGGCCAGGGCGGCCAGCAACTCGATGTCGTCGATGCCGAAGACCAATGCGAACCCCGCCGGCTGCGAGGTGCGAGCGAGAATTGCTTTTGCCGCCTCGATCTTCCCCGGCGACGGCGTCAGCGGGCGCGGCGAGACGGCAATCTCATGGCCGGGGGCGCCGGCGGGGCCAAATACCAACACCTGCCCTTCGAGCGTCACCGCCACCAGACGCCCGCCGCCTGCCAGCAGGCGCATAACCGTGCCGCTGACCGGCGCGGACCAGGAAATGCGCGGCTTGTCCTGGTCGCCGCCCGGCAAGTCGATCGCCACTATCTTGTCTTTGCCTGCTGCATAGAGGCGGTTGCCGGATTTGATCAGATCGCCCGCGGCGTCGGCTTCGATTTCCCATGGCCGCGGTCCGATGGCCTGCACGACCTGGCGCGCGGGCTTGTCGGCTTCGACCGCGCCGCCGTAGATGTAGATCGTGTCGCCATCGACGACGGGCTCGCCGTGGTACGCGGGGCCGGATTTGTGATCGGCCAGACTGATGGTCCGCACGCCGCGTTTGCTGGTGCGCGTCCAGGCGCGGGCGGCGTCGGCCATCACAAACGACCCGCCCCCGCCGGCCACCCCCGAGCCTTCGTAGTAGAGCATCTTTCCGTCGCGGCGGTCGAGGACGGCAGGGAGCGTCCGCCCGCCGGGCACCAGGAGCTTGTCGCCCGCCACGGTCAGGCCGCCCTGGGGCGCGACGCCGGCGAACGCGGCGGCCGCGTGACCCTGGAGCGTGTACATCGAGCCGGTGGTGTCGTTGACCCAGAGGGGCTTGCCCGTCTTTGCATCCAGGGCGTGGATGAACACGCCGACGAACGGCCAGATGCCGGCCGCATAGTAGACCTTGCCGTCGTGGACGACGGGCCCGCCACGGGCCGGCCACAGCGAGATCATCCGCCCGTTGCCGATGCACTTGCGGGCGCTGGGGCCGCCGCGGTGCCTCCACTTTTCCTTGCCGCTGGCGGCGTCGAGGCAGTAGAGCCAGCCGTCGTCGCTTGCAGCATATACCTTCCCGTCGGCAATGGCAGGCGGCAGGCGTACCGGGCCTTCGGTGTAGAAGGTCCAGGCTTCATTGCCGCCGGCCAACTCGATGGCGACGATCTTGTCGCAGTTGTTGAAGCTCAGGAACATCCGTCCGTCGGCGATGACCGGCTCGAAGATCTGGTCGTTGGTGATCAGGTCGTTGGTCAGCGCGTTGTCCCACGTCTGCACGCGCGGGGAGTACTGCCGCGCCCACTGCAGGTGCAGTTCAGCAGGCAGTTGCTCGGCGCCAACGCCACGATGTCCCGAGTCACCCCGCCACTGGGGCCAATCGGCCCCGGCGGCGGAGGCAGAGAGAATCAACAGGGTCGAAACGCATGAATAGAAAACGGGCTTCATCGGCGGCTCCAGCAGAAACCTTGCCACAGAGATCACAAAGCTCACAAAGAGTTCTTGTTGTTTCTTCTCTGTGCGCTTCGCGATCTCTGTGGCAAAGCTGTTTCCCCGATTCTACTGTCGCGCGAGCCGTTTGGGAAACTTGTCCGTCAGGCCAATGGCGCTGGTGTCGATGGACTTGATCCCGATCTTCAGCGCCGGCGAGTCGGCCTTGAGGCTGTAATCGCGATCAGCCGCGTTGGTGAACTTGGGATCCTCGGTGATGCTGGCGGCGCCTTTAACGGCTGGGAACGCCGGCCCACGCCCCATATTGTGCAGGCCGCCCTTGGGGTTGAAGTACACGTTGTTGTCGCAGGTCTTGAAGCGGTTGGACTGCCAGTCGTCGAAGTCGAAGACGGCCGCCCCGCCATTTTCCAGGTAGAAGATGTTGTGCGTGATGACCTGGTCGTAGGAGGCCTCGGAGGACTTGCTCCGCAGCGCCGCCCGCACGCCAGGCCCGGCCACCAGCACGTTGTTGACGATGCGGTTGCCGATGCCCTTGGCGCAGATGGCCGCACCGATGCGCGACCCGGCCACATTGTAGATGATGTTGTTGGTGACGGTCGAATCGTCGGTAGCGTCGTCGAGGTAGATGCCGAACTGGATCCCTCCACCGGTGCCGCTGTTGTGGATGAGATTGTGGTCGTACACGTTACCCTTGCCCGGGCCCCAGCTCTCGATGGCCCCGCAGTCGTCGCTGTCCTGGCAGACGTGGTGGATGTGGTTGTACGCGATGGTGTTGTTGCGGGCATGCAGGTGCTCGTAGTCGCGTCGCTTGGTCTTGCGGGTCGAGAACGCTTTGACGCTGGCGCCGTAGCGGGCAAAGTCGTGAATGTGGTTGTGTTCAACGCGGTTGTGCCCGCTGAAGTAAATCTGCACGCCCGCCCCCTGCGTGAAAATCTGCCCGCCGTGGTGCAGGTGGCAGTTCTCGATCACGTTGGCCGTGCTGACCTCCGTCGCCGTCATCCCTTCGCCGGTGAGGCCTATGCAATCGCGCCCGACGTTGCGGATCTCGCTGTCGGCGATCGTGATGCCGCGGTTGACGCCCTTGACCCACACCCCGCGCTCCCACGTGTTTTCGATGCGACAGCCGCGAATCGAGCAGTCTTGCGCGTCGGCCACAAAAACGGCGTCCTCATTGGCCAGCATCAGGTCCAGGTTCGCAAAGTGCACGTTGCGCACCGGCTTGTCTTTGCCGCCCTTGATCAGCACGACGTTGTCTGCCGTGGCGATCTCGTACAGCTTGCCCTCGGGCGCGCCCTTAGTCGGCTGGACATAGAACTTGCCTTCGACGCCGGCGGCGACGCATTCGCCGGGGGCATCGAGCAGCGGCAGAGCGTTCATCACGTAGAAGCGGTTGTTCCGCTTGATCGGTCCGACATCCTTGGTCATCACTACCTGCCCGGGCCCGCCGGAGGCAAAGCCCGTGGTGCGGCAGTCCCAGCCCCAGTCCGGCCAGACGGCCACGACCGCATCGGGAGCTTTGACGCCCGCGAGCATCTTGTACGCGTCGCCGCCGTAGTTGATGCTCGCGCCGCGCCCGCCGCTGGCGCGGCTGTACCCCGTATTCGGTTCGCGCGCCAGCGTCAGCCGCACGCCGTCTTCCTGCGCCACCAGGCTCTTGGCCCCTTGCGGCATAGATGCGACGTAGATACCGTCCTTGTGCTGCTTGAGGCCCTGTATCTTTGCCCCGCCGATGAGCACCGGCGCCTTGTCGCCCAAGCCTATGTAACTGATGCTGAACTTCTCGCTGCCGCTGTCCTGCGGCTCGATCACGAGTCCTTGCGGCAGGTAATACCGCCCCGGCGCGATCAGCACCGTGACGTTATCCTTGAGCCCCGCGGCCACAAGCTTGCGCACCGCGTCGCGCGCGGCCGTGACCGTCGCCAGCGGCTTGGCCTTGGAACCGTCGTTAGCGTCGTTGCCGTCGGGGGCGACATAGATTTCGGCAGCCTTGGCGCAGAGGCACGGGGCAATGAGGGCGATCAGGGCGCTGGCAAAGAATGTCTTCAGCATTACGGGCTCCAAAGTTCACGCACCAGCAGATGTCGTGATGTAGGTTCAACCCCGGATGCGGCCCTTAGGGCCGCTGGCAAGTCAGCCCAGGCCGGAGCCCGAAGGGCGCCGGCCTGGGGCAAGGTCAGCAACAAGAGCGAAGCCCTGTAAGGGCGCCACAAAGAATCTGCGGGTATCTTTGCGACGCCCTTACAGGGCTTGAAATATCGAACAACCTTAACCCAGGGCGGCGCAGCTCGCTGTGCTCGCCGCTCTGCCCTGGGCTGACTTGCCAGCGGCCTTTCAGGCCGCAAAAACGAACTACTTCTTGCGCCGATGTTTGGCCGAGACCTTTTCGGCGTCTTTCAGGAACGCGTCGGCGGATTCCTTGCTGTCGAAACCACCGGTGCTCAGCCAGAGGCCCTCGGGGCCGAACTCTTCGATCAGCTCCAGGCACTGCTTGGGGCTGTCGGCCCAGAGTTCCATGCTCTTGCCGGCCGCGTGGATGCGGCGGTAGACGTCCATCCACTTGCTGCCGGGACCGTTGCCGGCGCCGTAGACCCACTGCACGCTGTTGAGCTCGGGGCATTCCAGCAGCAGGTCGAGGAACTTCAGCGCGTTGGGGCCATCCAGGTGGAAGTGGCTGCGCGACAGGGCCTTGATCTCTTTTTCGACGAACGGCCAGATGCGGGCCTTACCCATCTCCAGCGACGTCATGCACCAGAAGTCGCAGCTTGGGATATACCCGCGTCCTTCGTGGTACGCCGGGCACCAGGTGGCCGAGCCGTAACCGGCGGCTTTGCTGCGGGCCCAGCAGCGGTCGAAGCATTCCAGATAGCACGCGACGGCCTTCTCGCACGCCTTGTCGAGCAGCTCGGGGCAGTCGATCAGGTCCATGCACAGGTGCTGCGGGTCGCGCAGCGCCGCCAGAATGTCGTAGTTGCCGTGCAGGTCGGTGATGCCGACGACGAACTTGCCATCGGAGACTTTGATGGCGTAGTCGGCCATCCGCTCCATGGCCTTCCAGATGGGATTCTCGAAGTCCAGCGGCTTGTCGATGATCGTCTGCCAGTCCTCGGGCTTTTTCACGATCGGGATCGACCAGGTCGTCCAATCGCCGAACTGCACGTCGACGCCGAAGGGCACAGCCGCAATCTCGGGGCCCATGTTCGGCCAGAACAGCGGATACGAGTCGCCGAAGAACTCCAGCCCCTCGAGCCCGGCCGTGGCGGAGTCGACGTGATACTCGACATCGAACCATCGCTCCTTGTCGCTGGCGAAAGTCTTCTTGGGCGGCTGGGGCGCTTCGTACACGCGGCGACACCCGCACATGATCGGCGGGCGATCGATGATCTCCTGATGCCACCAGGCCTCAAAGCGGTCGACGGTCTTTCCGAAATCGGGTTTGTATTTCAGTTCGCGAATCACGATCTTTCCTTTGAAAGAAACTTACCACGAATGTCACGAATAGACGAATGGGGCAAAAACAAAGGCATGAGAGCAGGCGTATTTCTTGTTGTTTCGCGTATTAGTTCATTCGTGTCATTCGTGTTCTCTTGGAGACTAATCCAACTCTTCCAGCGTTTTCAACACCACCGGAATCTGCTCTTTCCACGTGCGAGGCATGTCTTCGCTGACTTCGAACGCCAGGCCTTTCTTGCCGGCGCGGTTGCGCTTGTCGACGACGGCCGCGGCCAGCTCGTCGCGGGTCTTGTAGTAGAGGCCGACGTTGATGTTGCCCAGGAAGGCCTTGTTGGGCCAGAGGCGGCGGCAGTCTTCGTACATCATGTCGCCCTCAGGCGGCTCGGTGAGCGACTCCATGATGTCCATCGGCGCCGCGGCGATCTCGTTGCGGATGCAGTTGACCTCGCCGTCGTAATGCACGGCCGCCAGTTTGCCGGCGGCGTGATACAGCGGGAAGCAGTCGTTGTAGATGCCGACCATGAAGTCGCTGTATCGCTTGGGGCCGATCATTCCGATGGTGAGATTCTCGACGTAGGAGATGATCTTGCCCGGGCCGGCGGCCATGATCTCGGCGCGTTTGCGATGGAGCTTCTTCATGGCCTCGTACAAGTCGAGCAGTTCGGGCACTTCCATGGCGATGTCCATGCAGAAGCGTTCCGTGCCCGCGATGTCGATGTTGATCTCCATGATCGGCGTGCGCCCCGCGCCTACAATCGGCAGGCCGCGCTGGCCGAGCCTCTCTTCCATCGCCAGGTAGCCTTCGTAGCTGGGGAAGACCTCGGTGTGCTCGACCATCCACTGCCAGACCTTGTAGTCGGCGGGCTGCTTGATCCAGTCTTCATAATGCCAGCCGTTCTTGCTGGCCTTGCGAAGCTCGCCCACGGGCGTCTTGAGCTTGTGGATGTAGTAAGTGTCGTTGCCCTCTTTCTTCTGCTCGTTGGACCACTCGATGCCTTCCGACCTGGCCCCGACGGTCCCGCCGCCGACGATCAGCCCCAGGCCCATGTCGACCAGCCGCTTGGCGTCGTCGCTGAGATTGTTCGTGTCGCCCAGGAACCAGCCGTAGATGCCCAGCGGCGTCTTGTCCGGCGTGCCGCCGGCCATGGCGGTTTCGAGTCTCTCGCGCACGGTGCTCATAATGAGTGATCCTGGAACAAGGGCTTAACCACATTGGGAGTAGTGGTGAGTGGTGAGTTGTGAGTGGTGAGTGGTGAGTGTTCGCTTCTCTTTCTCACCACTCACCACCCACCACTCGCCACTTTTCTCACTTCTTCTTTGCCTTGGCCAAGGCGGCGGCGCGGTCGCCGGCGGCTTTGTCGCTGGCGGCGGCGCGTTTGCGGGAGGCCTCGGCGTTCTTCTTCATCTCGGCCACGCTCTTGGTGCGGATGCGAGCGGCGCCTTGGCCCTTGTACCAGGCGAGTTTCTTCTCGCTAGCGAAGCGCTTCTTCGCCGCGGGAATGGCCTTGCGGTAGTTGGGCAGCCACTGGGCCATCCGGATCAGGCACTCGTCGGTCATCTGCGAGATCTCGTTGGGGTCGAGCACCGCGCCGGTCAGCGGGTCCATCATCATCGCCTGCTTGAGCAGGTCCACGTCGCCGTGCACGGCCGCTTCGACCGCCAGGCGCTGCACGTTGATCGAGGCGTCGCAGACGGCGGCGCAGCCCAGCGGCAGATCGCCCACCTGCGGAATGCTCACGCCGTTGCGATCGACGTAGCCGGGGACCTCGACGATCGCGTCGTCGGGCAGGTTGGTGATGCAGCCGTCGTTGACGACGTTGAAGTGCCCGCGGTAGCAGCGGCCGGTCTCGAGGCCTTCGATGATGTAGCTGCCGTGCTCGTGCCCGCGATGCTCGGGCTTGATGGGGTTCTCGCCCTTGAGCCACTGCGGGAAGTCGGTATTGAACCAGTTGCGGCCTTCGGTGCAAACGCGCAGGTAGCCGCCGGTCTCGCCGTTGATCCAGCTATTGAGGTTGATCCAGTTCTTGATGTCTTTCATCCGCTTGCGGTACCACGGCACGTACTCGCTGAGGTGGCCGTTGCTCTCGGTGGAGTAGTAGCCGAACCGCTTGAGCATGTCGATGCGGACCTTC
>JAJFVE010000122.1 GCA_021371965.1 Planctomycetaceae bacterium | reverse complement strand
GGCCATCTTCTCCTGCATCTTGGCGGCCTGTTCGGCGTCGAACTGCTGCTGGGCCTTTTCGACCAGCGTGACGACGTCGCCCATGCCCAGGATGCGCCCGGCCATCCGGTCGGGGTGGAACTCTTCGAGGCGGTCGAGCTTCTCGCCCACGCCGATGAACTTGATGGGCTTGCCGGTGACGGCCTTGACCGACAGCGCCGCGCCGCCGCGGGCGTCGGAGTCGAACTTGGTCAGAATCACGCCGTCGAGTTCGAGGCGCTCGTTGAACTCCTTGGCGGAGTTGACGGCGTCCTGCCCGGTCATCGCGTCGCAGACGAGATAGATCTGGTGGGGGTTGACGGCCTTGGCGATGTCGGCGGCCTGCTGCATCATCTCTTCGTCGATGTGCAGGCGCCCGGCCGTGTCGACGATCACCACGTCGCGTTCGTTGGCCAAGGCCCAGTCGAGGCTCTTGCGGGCGACCTTGACGGGGTTCTTTTCGCCCTCGATCTTGAAGCACGGCACGCCCACCTGCTCGGCGACGACGGACAACTGGTCCACGGCCGCCGGGCGCTGCAGGTCGCACGCCACCAGCAACGGGTGTTTGCCCTGGGCGAGGATGAACCGCGCGAGCTTGCCGCAGGTGGTGGTTTTGCCCGAGCCCTGCAGGCCGGCCATCATGATGACGGTGGGGGGCGGGCTGACGTAATAGATGCGCGTGTCGACGGGGCCCATCAGGGACACCAACTCGTCGTGGACGATCTTGACCATGAGTTGGCCGGGGTGGAGGCTCTGGAGCACCTCGGTGCCGACGGCCTTGGCCTGAACGCTTTCGCAGAAGTCGGTGGCGACCTTGTAGTGCACGTCGGCTTCCAGCAGCGCGCGGCGGACGTCGCGCATGGCCTCGGAGACGTTGGCCTCGGTAATGCGCCCGCGCCCCGACATCTTGCGGATAACGCCGGTAAGCCGTTCTGTTAGTGACTCAAACATGGTCGGTCAAGCATAGCACATTTGTGGCCGGCGGCACAGAGGCCCGTGGCAGGCAGAAGACAATTTCCGTGGCCGTCTCAGGCAGAAGTCCTATAATATCTTAAGAGGGGCAAAGGACAGTACGATGAAGAATATCCTGGTTTACAGCGTGGCGGGTTCGATCCTGGCACTGATTTTGATTGCTCCCGCCGCGGCGCAAGGCCAGCAGGTTGTCGCCCAGCAGGTGACGGCTCCACAGGTTACCGCCCAGCGGGTCGGAACGTCCCTTTCGCAAGTTACCACAGCGCCGCCGGCGCCGCGTACGTCCACCGTTGGCGTCTACAACGGCGGCGCGACGGCTCTGCCCTCCGCCTCGCTCCAGATCAATACCTTCAATAACGGCTACACGTATACGCCCGGATACGGATACCGGGCCAGGTAACGCCGGCCCGGTGGCGAGGAAGTACGAGCACGATCAGTCGTGCTCGTTATAAGTACCTCCCGATCAGCACACCATACCGCTTGCGCGCCTCGGGCGAGATCCTCGATCGGTCGGACCAGACGGCCATTTCCATCGCAGTGTGCGAGGGCGAGGGGATGTCGGCGATAGTCTTGAAGGACGCGACCGCGGCCTTGATCAGCTCGATGGCGTTGGCGGTGGCCTGCGTCAGGTTGCCGATGATTTCCTTGAGCAACTCGTGCTTGTCCAAGGCCTGCGGGGCCGGGCGCCAGCAGTCGTAGTCGCTGGGCAGGCACACCAGCGCGTAGGCCATTTCCGCTTCGCGGGCGAGCTTGGCTTCGGGCATGGCCGTCATGCCGATCAGGTCGCCGCCCCAGAGCCGGTGCATCTCGCTTTCAGCGCGGGTCGAAAACGCCGGGCCCTCCATGCACACGTAGCAGCCGCCGTCGTGCACGGTGGTCTTGACGGCGGGGGCGCAGCCCAGCAGGTGCTTTCGCAGCACGGGGCAGAAGGGCGCGGCAAACTCCAGGTGCGCGGCCAGATCGTCGTAGAACGTCTGCTCGCGGCGGAAGGTCTTGTCGATGACCTGGTCGGGGATGACCAGGTGCTTGGGGGCGATCTGTTCGCGCAGCGAGCCGACGGCCCCCGAGGCGATCACGTGCGTGCAGCCCAGGGCCTTGAGGGCGTAAATGTTAGCGCGGTAGTTCACGCGCGAGGGATTGATCATGTGCCCGCTGCCGTGGCGGTTGATGATGGCGATATCGACGCCCTGCCACGCCGTCTGCACGATCGCGTCGGAGGGTTTGCCGAAAGGCGTGTCCATCTCGACCGATGTGCCTTTCGTCTGTCCCAGCAAAGCGTCGCCGAGCCCGCTACCGCCGATAATGCCGACTTTCGCCATGGAAGAATCTCCTTAAGGTGCGGACATGATAACGAGCAAAACCTGATGATGGAATTGTTGTTTCGTACGCGTCCTCATCGTCGTCCTCAAGAACCCAGGACGATGAGGGGAAAAACCTGACGACGAGAATCACTCGCCGTCGCGATGGTCGGGGCGGAGGAGTTGTTTGATGAACGTGTCGAGACTGCGCATGGGGATGGTTTTGATTTCCGGACGGTCGATGGTCCCGTCGATGTCGATCTCGCCGGTATCGCCCATCATGCCTTTGAAGAATCCCTCGAGGAACTGCAGGCGCGGCAGGTTGCGGTGCGGGCCCGAGAGGAACCGCAGCTTCAAGGCCCGCGTCTCCATGTTCAGCCTGCCCGAGCCGACGATCGTCATGGCCGGTCCGCTGAGGTAGATCTCGTCGAAGACGAGCTGCTTGCCCTTGAGGCGGTAGACGACGTTGCCATCGGTAAAGGCCGACTCCCCGGGCAGGTTGAGCGTGATGACCCGCAGCAGCCCGAGCATGACGGGCAGTTTAAGGATCTTGGCCTTGCTGATGCGCACGACGCCGGAGGCCTGCGTGGCGGTCTCGTTGTTGAGCTCGCCGGTGACCTGGATATTGCCCGTCAGCAGCCCGGCCACGTCCGGCGCCTCGCGCCCCTGAGGCGTCTCGATGCGCACGAGGTCCTCGAGACGCACATCCTCGACCGAGAGGCTCACGGCGTACTGCGCGGAGTCGGCCAGCTTGATCTCGGCCTGGCCGGCCATCTTCCCGCCATACGCCTCGCCGCAGAAATCCTTGAGCTGCACCAGCGGCGTCGCGGCGTTCTTCATCAGGCGGGCCTGGACGTTGGTGATCTCACGCGACCCCACCAGCAGGCGGTCGACCGACATCTGCGTGTCCAGGCTCAGGCCCTTGGCGCTATACGACGCCGAGCCGCTGAGCCCCCCGCTGAAGTGGCGGTCCTGCAGACCCATCTGGATCAGGGCGTTCTGGAAGCTCATCGCTCCGGCGGCCGACCATTCCGTCAGCTGCTGCGCTGCGGCGGGCGAGGTTTTTCCCGCCGCCGCCGGCGGCGCGGCCATCGTCACATTCAGCTTCGACAGATTCGCGCTGACCGTTCCACCGGGATGGAGTTGCCCGGCCAGTTTGCCCAGCCCCCGCGGCATCGCCGCCAGCACCGACGCCGTCAGATCGATGCCCTGCGCCTGGACCGAAAGGGCCGCCTCGGTCGAGCGGTCGTTGTAAGTGACCGTGCCGTTGACATTGACGCTGCCGTGCCCGCTGCCGCTGCGGGCGGCGACGTTGTTCAGGACGATGCGTCCGGGGGCCGCGACGATCTGCCCGCTGATGTCGCTCAGGGGCGCGGGGAAGTCGCGGCACAGCGCCCGCCCTCCGCGCGGGACGATCGTCAAGGCGTAGTCCGTCGCGCCGGGGTTCATGGGCGTGTTGTACCGCAGCGACAGGCTCATCGCTGCCTGGCCGGCGGGGGAGAAGTAGTCCCAGATCCTGGCCGCCGCCGGCGGCAGGGCGGTGTAGAGGTCCATGTCCAGCGGCAACTGTCCGGTGGCGACCTCCAGCGACGCGCCGGGCTTTTCCGTCAGGTAGACCGTCGCCGGTTTCGCCAGCGTGATGGGGGCCTCGCCGTGGCGGCCCTGGAAATCGGAGATGACCATCGTGTCCGGTCCGATCTCGACGTGCGCCGAAATCTGCGAGATGGCATAGGGGAAGGCCTCGGGCTTGACGGCGGCGTTGGACAGATCGCCGCTGACGCTGTAGTGCAGCGGCTGGCCGCTCTCGCGCCGGGCGCGGATGGCGGCGTCGAACGAGCCCGTCAGGTTCAGGCCGCGTGCCAGCGCGCGGGAGTGGGGGCTCAGGGCGTTGAGCAAGGCCGCATCCAGCGCCATCGGATAGCCTTCGATGGTTCGTGCGGCGACATCGATCTGCGGATCGCTGCCGCCGGCGCCGGTGATGAACCCGCTGATGCGGCACTGCATCTTGCCGCGCCGCCCTCGCAGGTGTTCGATCATGATGTCGCCGCCCTTGGCGTGGATGCTGCCGATGAGGTTGTCCAGGCGGTAGGGGAACCCGCCGTACTCCATCGACACGCGTCCGTCGGCGTTGATGTCCACCTCGATCTGCTCGCCGGGGTCTTCCATCGTCTGGTGCACGCGCACGCGGGTGGCGACCAGGCCCTGCGGGCTGAACAGCCCCCAGAACTCACGCCACGACCGCGGCAGCGCCTCGCGCAGATCGGCATCGCAGGGCACCTCTTCCGACTGGATGGTCACGTCGTACTCGCGCCCCTGCGACAGGAGATTCGCCGTGCCGTTGATGACCGTGCGCCCGCCGTTGCGCTGGCAGGTGATGTTCTTCATGCGCACAGTAGAGTTGTTGAACTCAATGGTCCCGTTGGCCTTCTCGGCCCGGTAGGGAAAGTAAAGGTGCTGGAACGACATGTTCCTGGGCGCCAGCGAGCCGTTGACGGCGATGGATCCGCCAGCCGGACGCTCCATGCGCATCTCCAGGTTCATCGTGCCGATGGGGGCGTACCATTTCTGGATCATCGCCGTCAGATCGGACAGGGCGTTGTCGCCGGGCAGATCTCGCGGCACCTGGATGTCCTGGGCCTCGATGTTCACGTGAAAGGGGCTGTTGAGTTCAAAACCGCCGTAGCGCCCGGAGAGTCTGAACCGCCCGTCGCCGGCCTCGCGAATCTGGCCGGTGACGTCCTGGAAGCTCAGGCCTTTGGCGTCGAACTTGAGCACGCCGCGAACGTTTCGCAGCGTCAGCAGGGGTGGGGTGGGCTTTCGCGACGCCGGCGCCGTGGACGCCTGGGCAGGGGCGCTGGGAATCTGCAGCGACGCGCCCAGCAGCTCGATCTCGAGGTCTTCCTCATCCGGCCGCCCGGAACTGGATCGCACCTGCAGCCGCCCCTCCACCGCGAACTGCTCGCGCAGTTCCTGGTACTTCTTGGGCAGGGCGTCGACGAGCGAGGGGATCCACGCCCCCGAGCCCGGCAGCGGACGAAAGGCGCCGTTGGAGACATCCACGGCGATGGAAAGAACCCCGCCGTGGGCGGCCTCATACGCCTGGTCTAACTCGGTCAGGATCGGCGCCAACTCGCTGCGTCCGCGCGAGAGAAGGTCCGTCTCGCGGCCGCGCTGATCGTGCGGCAGGGCGAGAAAGGCCGCCGTCTGCCGGGGCGTCAATCCGCCCTGGTGCAGGCGGTTGAGGACCTGCTCGACGGCGTCGCGGTGCGGCTCGATAGTGACGGTCAATTGGCTGTTGTTCCGGGGCTCGATGGCGATGTTCCAGCGCGTCTGCTTCATGGTCACGCGGCTGTTGCCGGTGACTTCCATGACGCGCAGGTGGCAGTCGCTGATGTAGATCCTTGGGAAATCCTCGCCCAGGACCGTCGGGGTCGACGCGTCGGTCTGGCCGGTCTCGGGACCGAGGCGTTGAAAGTTGTACGCCGCACGGGGCGCCTTGACGTCGCTGTAGTGCTCGATGACGATGTCCGGCGGCTCGACGAAGCGGATCTCGCTGGGGCTGACGCGCCCCTGGAACAGCAGCGGCCACGGGCGGTGCTGGAGCACGACGCTGGCCGCCGCCAGCAGCGGCTGCGACGATTCGTTGCCGGCCGGATCGCGCGTGAAGATCCGCACGCCGTTGAGCTCGATGGGACCGAAGAGGTTGAACTCGGCCGAGTCGATGGTGACGTGCGCGCCGGTGATTTTGCGAAGGTAGGCGGCGGCCTGCTTGCAGACGCGGTCGTTGTTGGTGACGCGCCAGTAGCCGTAGATCATGGCGATCATCGCCAGCCAGATCAGCAGCCCTGCCCCTTGGCGGCGCAGCGAGACATAGCGCCACAACCTCTTGCGGCGCGGCAGATGCTTGCGGATTGTGTGGACCCATCGCATGGATAAGAGAACGGCCGCCAGTATAGCAGACCGCCCCGCGCGATTGGGGATTTTTGACCCGTCTGACAGCGAGTGATCGTGGCGGTATCGGGGACCGCCGCCCGCTGGCTCTCGGGGCGGCCCGGGCTTTTCCTTTCTGCCGCCGCGTATTACCATGGGCGCGGATGACAGGAAGAACCGGATGACTCTGACGGACTATCTCGCGATCGACGGCGCCCAACTGCGGCGGTTTGAGGACATGTATGCGCGGTATCGGCGGCTGTACGAAGACCCGGACGGCTGCCGGCCGATGATCATCGTCAACACGCCGCTGCCGCCCACGCCCTCGTGGCAGCAGCGCCTGGCCGATCCGCTGATCATGCTGCAATCGGAGCTGGACGCGATCCGCCCGCACCTGAACGTCGGCGACGACCGCGTGCCTACCGTGCGCGTGCAGTTCGGAACCGCCCAGGTGGCGGCCGCCTTCGGCTGTCGAATGCACATCAACGAAGACAGTCCGCCTGCGGCCGGCAGCAGTGTGCTGGCCCGCGCGGAGGATGTGTACGGTCTGGAGATTCCACCTCTCGACGCCGGATGGTATGGCAAGCTGGCGCAGTGGACGGACGTCTGGAAAGCCAATCTCCCGCCGGGCGTGCACATTCAGCACCCCGACATCCAGAGCGCGTTCAACTCGGCCCATCTGATCCGCGGCAACGACATCCTGACGGACTTCTTCGACCACCCAGCCGAACTCGACCTGCTACTGGACAAGGTGACCGATTTCATGCTGGCCGTCACGCGGCACGTCAAGGCCGCCATCAGCGACGACCGGCAGTGGTTCTTCGACTGGGGCTCGATGTGGAAAGGCGCCGCGCGTATCAGCAACTGTACGATGCAGTTGATCTCGCCGGAGCTGTACCGCCGCCACGTCCTGCCGCGCGACGTGCGATTCCTCCAGACCATCGGCGGCGGCCGCATGCACTATTGCGGGATCACCGGCGCGGTCATCGATGACTTTCTGAAGATTCCCGCGCTGACGGGGCTGGACATCGACGTCGGGCGGCACGATTTCTTCGAGCTCTGCGACCGCACGCCGGCGCGCGTGGTCCTGGTGGCTTCGTTCGACGGCAGCAGCCCCCAGGTCGCCCGCCTGCTCCGGGGCGAGTGGCCCCGGAAACGGAACATCATCATGTCCACGTCGGCGCCGTCCCTGGAAGAGGGCCGGCAGCTGCTGGAGTCGCTTCAAAAATCGATTCCGTATTCCTTATGACGCTTCGCCATGACAGTCTTCGCTCGCCACAGGCGGCGAACGAAGACTGGGGCTTGTGCTGCTGGCTACTGAACGGTCTCTACCGGAAATGGCGTTTGGCAGAGGCGCGCTGAACCTGTCTTGAGGTATCGCTCAACAATAGCTTGGGACATCACTCTCCCACGCGAGCGACTACTGCGGGCAAGTCCGGTATCGCTCGAAAGCCTGGCAGAGCGCCTCGATGTTCTCAAGTGGAACATCCCCGTCGCACTCGGCGCGGAACCACAGGCCGCCTTGCGGGACAGCGATCTTCCGTGCAATTTCGGCCACGCACTCATCGATCTGCGCCGGTTGAGCGGAGGCGAGGAACTGTCCGTCAATGCTCGGACTCAAGCACAGCCGGCCCCGGCATTCTTCAGCCAGCTGGTCGAGGCCATTGGGACCGATCTGGACGCTGAGGACGTCAGCCCCGCATTCCGCCAGGTCGCGGATAATCGGAACTATGTGGCCGTCAGTTTGCATCAAAACAGCCGCACCCGCCTCGCGGCAGGCGCCAAACAGCTTGGCATAGCAGGGCTTGAGATGCTTCCGCCACGTCTGCGGCGAGATAGGGAGAGCCCGCTGCGTACCGAGATCGTCCGCTATCTCCACGATTTTGGGCTTGTCGCGCAGAATCTCCCGCAATTCTGAGAGGTTGTATTCGAGAACGGTGTCGATAAGCCGATTCAGTTCCGGCGGCTCCTCGAAGAAGTCTATCATTGCCTCCTCATAGCCGCGCAGATACGTCAGGCGCAGGAACATGCAACCGTGCGGCAATCCATCCCCGGGCTGCGGGGGCTTCAGGTTCTGCACCATCTCGCGATCGGGAAACGGATGCTTGCTTACGTATGCGGCCTCCCCGCCCGGCGCCCGGCTCCAGACGCAACCCCAGACATCAACGTATTCGCCAGCCTTGCCATCGGGCCCCGTCAAGGGCTCAACGGCATCAAAGTCCCTGCTGCCGCGCTTGTGAGGACCAAAGATAACGGGGTGGCGCATAACCAGGTCTTCGAGCTTTTCGCGATGGCGGCTCCAGAGCGCCGGGGCCAGCCCCATGACGATTGGAATATTCTGGGGACGTTCGAACCGCATCGCCTTTTCCCGGTCCAATTCGCTGTCGCCGTGCGCCGTTGGAATCGTTGAAAGCTCCGCTTCCCGATACCGCACGCACGGAGTCCAGGAGCGCAACGGCCGGCGGCACCCTCGGCATGTCTTCTGTCCCTGCCGCTGTTTACAGTAGGTGTCGACGACATACTCGAAGACACGGGCATTGCGGATGGCAAAGGCGATTTCTTCCGCGATGGAAACAAGCAGGGCGCATTCCTGCTCCGTGAACCTATCCCCGTTGGCCTTGTTCAAGACTTCGAGAACCCCAACTCGTTCTTCACCGGCAGTCAACGGAATGGCTATCAAGTTGCGGGTATGGAAGCCCGACTCCGAGTCGATCTTGCCGTAGAATCGCGGGTCGGTGGTCACGTCGTTTACAATTTCGGACTGCTGCGTGCGCAAGACGTGGCCCGCCACCCCCTTGTCGGCCGGCAATCCCATCTGCGTCAGGAGTCCCTTCGCCGGCCCCTCAGTTACATAGAAACTGAAATTGCTGTGGTCGTGGTCCAGAAGCATCACGGAAGCAGCCTCAGCTGAGACCACCTCCATGCAGGAGTACAACGCCTTCTCGACCAATTCGCTCAATCCCATCGATTGAGCAAGCAGCGAACTGACGTTCAGATAAGCATTGAGATAGCGGATTTCGCGATCCCGGTCGTATTGCGCCAACTGGAACTCGGTTGCACTGCCAACAAGACGCGCCAGATCGCCTGCCCATGAAGGAATACCGGCAGCGCTCTCTCCTGGATGCGCATAACCTAGAATGCCCAGGCAGCGGCCGCAAGACACCATCGGGAGGATCACAGCACTGAACCTGCAATCATCGCCGCTGGGACCAGAAACATTCGATGATGACAGCGGCAGAACTGCACAGTGCGGCTCGGCGCGATCGCCCGCCTTTTGGCACTCATCGCGGCAGAACTCCTCCAAATGGGAACCTGCGGCACCATCCAAACCGTGCACGAAGAAGTAAGGCCCCGCCGTACGAGGGCCGGCAGCAACATAGAAGAACGCGCCAGATGCTTCAGCCATCTTGACGATGTCAGGCAGAATCCGCCCGCAGAACTTGTCTATCGCCTCGGATTTGTAGGCGGACTCTGCGATCTTAAGCAGGATCCCAATAGCATCGTCCAGTTCCATCGATATCTTCCTCACCCACGACAGGGCTTGCTAATGCAGAGGCCGGCGTTCGCAAATCATTGGGCCCTCAAGGATTCGAACCTTGGACCAAGGGATTATGAGTCCCCTGCTCTAACCGCTGAGCTAAGGGCCCGCGAAGGGGCATGACCGAAGTCTATCGGCGGGGGGAGCGGGGGTCAAGGCGACAGGGAACGGCACGCAGTCGCCGAGTTGGCCAGGGACAGTCGGGGACGTGGCGGCGGGACAACGGCCGCCATGGCGCCCGACCGGCCATCGTGCGGCGGTGCACGGGTGCGGTGCCCTGCAAAAAAATCTCTCTATTGAGTGAAATACCTTAATGCGTGAGAAGGACAAGTCCGAATACCTTGTGGCGTGCTTCTTACACATGGACGGTTCGCCGGGACTCTGCGGCCGGAGCAGATGACCTTTCCGACCCAGTTGACCCCCGTGGCTACGACATGGACGTTCGCACCGGTCAGCGCCCGTAATTTTCCGAGGGCCAATTATGTACCGGCAAAAGAGTCCATCCTCCGTCCCCTCCCGCCTGCGAGGCAAACGAGTCCTGGTCGTTGACGATTGGCCGGAAGTCACCTCGCTGATCTCCGAGATTCTCAGCCAGTCCGGGGCGCAGGTCGAGGCCGTCACTGACGGCTACCAGGCCATCCAGCTACTTTCCGCCCAGCCCTACGATCTGCTCATCCTGGACCTGGGCATGCCTCATCCCGATGGATGGGAGATTCTCGACTTCATGCGACAAGACGCCCCCGAGGCGCTCGATCATACGATCGTCCTGACAGGCCGGCGCTACGACCCCCAAACCCGCCAGCGCCTGGCCGCCGAGGAGCTCGCGGTGCTATACAAGCCGTTTTCCCTGGAGGCGCTGCTGGACCTGGCCGTGCGCGCGTTAGGGCGGCGACCGGCGGCTTGAGAACCCCGGCGGCGCCCCTTACCGGAGACCATCACCATGCTGGACGAATCGCAGCAACTGCCGAGCAGCGCCGCCAAGGCCAATGACGCGACCCTGCAGCGGCAATTCCTCCAGATGCAGAAGATCGAGGCCATGGGCCTGCTGGTGGGCAATGTCGCCCATGATTTTCGAAACCAGCTCTCGCTGGTCAGCGGCTACGGGCAGATGCTCATGCGCCGCCGCGGGCGCGACAAGGAAGACCGGCGCCTGATCGAGCAGGTGCTCCAGGCCGCCGACCGCGCGAACGATCTGTGCCAGCGCCTGCTCAAGGCCAGCCGCCGCGAGATTGCCCAAGTGGCGCTGGTGAACGTGGGGGAGTCTCTGACGGAGATGGCCGACGCGCTGGACCGGATGCTGGGCAAGTACGTGTCGTTGTCGCTGCGGCTTTCGCCGGCCCCGGCGTGGGTCAAGACCGATCCGGCGCAGCTCCAGCAGGCGATCCTCAATCTGCTGATGAATGCGCGCGACGCGGTGGCGTCGTCGGGCAACGTTGGAATCACCGTGCAGCACGTGCTGGTGGACCGCCAGGAAGCGCAGCGGCACGCCCCGGCCCAGCCGGGACGGTTCGTCATGCTGACGGTCAAGGACGACGGCGTCGGAATGGACAAGCAGACGCTGGGGCAGCTCTTTCAGCCATTCTTCACGACCAAGCCGCCCGGCCAGGGAACGGGCCTTGGGTTGACGATGGTCTGCAGATTCGTTCGCCAGAGCGGGGGCTTTATCACCGTCGAGAGCCGCCCCGGAAAGGGCTGCGCCATGAGCATGCTTCTACCGGCCATCCCCGTGCGCGCGATGCACTCGCGAGCAGCAGCAGTAGCCGGTAGCCGGTAGCCCGTGACAACAGGCGGAACCTGATGCTTTTGCCGGCTACGGGCTACTGTTCTTGCGGGCTAGCGGTTACTATCCTCGGCATGCGCCACCGCGAGTTGGCAATCTGCCTGCGTGCTTACGACTACAGCGAGACCTCGCAGGTCCTGCATTTCCTCACGCGCTCGGGCGGGGCCGTGCGGGCGCTGGGCAAGGGCACCAAGCGGCCCAAGAGCAAGTCCGGCGGGCTCGTTGACATGTTCAGCGAGGGCGAACTGATCTACTCCACCGGCCGCGGGGAAAGCCTCGCCACGCTGATCGAGTACACCGAAAGCGACTCGCATTCGGCCCTGCGCAAGGA
Organism: Planctomycetaceae bacterium; assembly: GCA_021371965.1. Next base: position 88,550 of record JAJFVE010000122.1, on the reverse strand, counting down.
TCTGCGGCGGCTCAACGCGGGGCTGTACATGATCGAGATCGTCGCGGCCACGGTCAGCGAGGCAGACGTGCACGTGGAGGTCTTCGACCTTCTGCACAACGCCCTGGCGCGCCTCGGCCAGGCCGACGCGCCGGTGCAGGCCGTGCTGGCGTTCTTTCAATGGCGATTGCTCGGCCACCTGGGCCTGCTGGGCGATCTGCGGCTCTGCCAGGGCTGCCAGACCCCGCTGATCGCCGCAGCGCCAGCGCCCAAAGGTCGGCAGGAAGTCTTCTTCAGCTCCACGATGGGCGGGCTCATCTGCACCCGCTGCCGAATGACGGCCAAGGAAGCCATTGCGGTAGACGCACCCGCCCTGGCCGGCATCGCCGCCCTGACCGCCAGCCGCAGCACCAAACGCCCTGCCCTGGAAGAACCCCAAGCCCGAAAAGTCAATCGCCTCCTGTGCTACCACATCGCCCAGCAGATCAATCATTGGCCCAAAATGGCAAGGCATGTGGTGGGAAGAGTAGCCGGTAGCCAGTAGCCGGTACCCGGAGGGAATCCTCGACTACTGGCTACTGGCTACTGCTCCCACTGCCGTGTATAATTGACCCCCTGTCTGTGGGGGGCTTTTATGGCCAAACCTATGGCAACTCCGAAAAACATTCTGACTCTCGCGACGCTTGGCGCGTTGTTGCTCTGCGCACGCTGCGCGTGGGCAGACGAGGCCGGCAATGGCCCGGCCAGCCAGCCTGCTGCCGGCGGGGGCGCGGCTACCGGTGCTGCGCCGGGCACGGGCGAGTTTGAGTGGAAGGGCGGCAAGTGGGTCCGCAAGGCCGCGGCGCCGGCGGGGTCGCTCTCGGCTGGGATCACCGAAATTCGCGACTTGCTGACCAAGAAGAGCTGGGGCACGGCCCTTTCCAAGGCCGAGAAGTTCGTCAAGAGCAACCCCCTCGACGACGACTGCGAAGAGGCGATGTTCCTGGCCGGCGAGGCCGAGGTCGGGCGCGAGCACTATTTTCAGGGCTTCGAGTGGTACGAAAAGCAACTCGCCAAGTTCCCCGGCGGCAAATTCTTCCAGCGGGCACTCGACCGCGAGTACGCCGTGGCCGAGGCTTTCCTGGCCGGCAAGAAGCGCCTGGCCTTCGGCATGTTCTGGCTGCCGGCCAAGGACGACGGGCTAGAGATCCTCTCCAAGATCGTCAAGCACTCCCCCGGCAGCGACCTGGCCCGCAAGTCCGTCATGCGCATCGGCGACTATCACTACCGAGCCGGGGAGTGGACCGAGGCCGTCGACGCCTACGACAGCTATATCGATCTGTTCAAGAACGACCCGGACGTCGAGTACGCCATGCTCCAGGGGGCCCGCGCGACGCACTCGCAGTACGGCGGCATCGAGTTCGACGAAACGCCCCTGCTCGAGGCCCACCAGCGGTACAAGACCTTCACGGAGCGTTACCCCAAGGCCGCCAAGCGCGAAGGCGTGGCCGATACGCTCAGGCAGATCGCCGAGCTGCGAGCCCAGAAACTTTACGACAGCGCCGAATTCTACAAACGCACCAGCCGGCTGGACGCGGCGGCGTACTATTACGGTCAGGTCATCTCCCGCTTTCCCGACACGAACTGGGCCGGCCAGGCCCGCCAGTCGTTGGGGCTGCTGGGCGGGGTGGTGCCTGCGGCGCCCAGCGATGCTTCTACGGCAACAGTGGTGGTAACTCCCACCGAAGGACGCTATCATAAGCGGTTTGTGCCGCCCCCTCCGCCGTCGGAGGAGGGGATGCTGCCCAAGGCGTCTGGCGATAACCCGACCGGAAAACCAAAATGAAGACCGCTTACCTTCTCCTGGCGATACCATTGGCCGCACTGGTCGCGGCCGGATGCACCGGCACCGGCTATACGATGGAAGACCAGTACCGCCCGGGAATCAAGACCGTGGCCGTGCCGGTGTGGTCTCGCGGCAAGGACGTCTACCGCCGCGAGGTCGAGTTCCGCATGACCGAGGCCGTCATCAAGCAGATCGAGCTGGAGACGCCGTATAAGGTGGTCAACAAACTGCGGGCCGATACGCAACTGACCGGTCGCATCGACGCCATCAGCCAGCAGGTGCTCAGCTACGACTCCAAGACCGGCGCCGCACGGGAAATTGAATTGGTCATCACCATGTCCTTCGTCTGGACCGACCTGCGCAGCGGCAAGGAACTGGCCAGGAACAACGCCCTGTCCGTCTCGGGAACCTACATCCCGCTCTCGCCATACACGGAAGATTTCTATCAGGGGAGCGAAACTGTCCTCAACAAGGCCGCGCGCATGGTCGTAGAACACATGGCGGAGCCGTGGTGAGAGATACAATACTGATATGAATAATCAATCCCCGAACAAACCCCCACGGCTGGGCGGCCCCATGCCGCCGCGCCTGACCCGTTCCCTGTTGGGCTGGGTAGTGGCCATCGCCTTGGCGCTGGCGCTGCTGGCGTTTGCCAGGATGCCCGGGTCCAAGACGATCACGCCCGACGCCTTCTGGACGTACGCCCGCAACGGAAACCTCACGGGCAAGATCATCGTCCGCGAGAAGGAAATCCTGGGCGAGCTCAAACCCAACACCCCAGGGCTCACCGCGACGGAACCGTCCCGCTTCACGGTGCATTACGCCTTCGCTGCCGAGGATAATTTCGACAAGCGTCTCCAGGAGGCCCTCAAGGCCGGCCAGGCCCGCGGCGGTACGATCGACTACGAATACGAGTTCACCGGCTGGTGGGAAGGCGTGCTGCCCTCGCTGATGCTGATGCTGGTGCTGTTCTTCCTGATCTGGTTCTTCGTGTTCCGGCGGATGGGCGCCGCCGGCGGCGGGGCGGGCTTCCTGGGCAACTTCGGGCGCTCGCGCCACAAGGTCACCACCAAGGAGCAGTCCAGCGTGACCTTCGACAACGTCGCGGGAATCGACGAGGCCAAGGAAGAAGTCGGCGAGATCATCGAGTTCCTCAAGAACCCCAAGAAGTTCCACCGCCTCGGCGGCCGCATCCCGCGCGGCGTGCTGCTGGTGGGCGAGCCCGGATGCGGAAAGACCCTGCTGGCCAAGGCCATCGCCGGCGAGGCCAACGTGCCCTTCTTCAGCATCTCCGGCAGCGACTTCGTCGAGATGTTCGTTGGCGTCGGCGCCAGCCGCGTGCGCGACCTGTTCAAGCAGGCCAAGGACAACTCCCCCTGCATCATCTTCCTCGACGAGATCGACGCCGTCGGACGCCGCCGCGGCCACGGGTTCGTCAGCGGCGGGCACGACGAACGCGAGCAGACCCTCAACGCCATCCTGGTGGAGATGGACGGATTCGACACCTCCGACCAGGTCATCGTGATCGCCGCGACCAACCGGATGGACGTGCTGGACCCGGCCCTGACGCGCCCGGGGCGTTTCGACCGCCAGATCATCGTGCCGCTGCCGGACGTCGGCGGGCGGTTGGCCATCCTGAAAATCTACGCCGCCAAGGTGCGCTGCGCCGACGATGTCGACCTGCAGCGCATGGCCCGCGGCACGCCGATGTTCAGCGGCGCCGACCTCGAGGCCCTGGTCAACGAGGCGGCCATCGCCGCCACCATGGCCAACAAGGACTATGTCGAGCAGGCCGACTTCGAAGAGGCCCGCGACAAGGTGCGATGGGGCCGAGCGCGAAAGAGCCGCGTCATCGACGAAAAGGACAAACGCGTCACCGCCTATCACGAGGCCGGGCACGCCCTGACCCAACTGCTGACGCCCGACGCCGACCCGCTGCACAAGGTCTCGATCATCCCCCGGGCCAACATGGGCGGGGCCACCTTCTCGCTGCCCGAGAAAGATCGCTACCTCTTCAGCCTGAAGTACTGCAAGGCCCAATTGTGCGTGCTTTTCGGCGGGCGCGTCGCCGAGGAAATCTTCTGCGGCGACATCACCAGCGGCGCCCAGAGCGATATCGCCCAGGCCACCATGCTCGCGCGCAGGATGGTGCTCGACTGGGGCATGAGCCCGCGACTCGGGGCCGTCAACTATGCCAACGATCCCGACCAGTTCAACGGCATGCTGCCGCCGGGATCGAAGTATTCCGAGAAGACCGCCGAAACCGTCGACGCCGAAGTGCGCCTGCTGATCGACGAGGCCGGCGCGACCACCCGCAAGATCATCCAGGAAAACAGCCATCGCCTCGATGAGATCGCCAAGGCCCTGATCAAGTACGAAACGCTCTCCGCCGAGGAGGTCAAGCAGATCGTCGATGGACGCGCGCTGGATAAACCCACCGTCGACGACTTGCTGCTGCTTGAGAAAAACAACACCGGCGGATCGCCCGCGGAGGGGACAGTCAAGCTGCGCGGCCGCGTGCTGCCCGATCCAGGTTAGAGCCAGTCGAAAAGGGCACGTTGCCCTGATAGGACATGATCGAAGATAAGGAGATTCATCATGGAGCCTGTAGCGCCTTTCTATGCCGCCGGATACCACTTGGGGCTTTTCGGGATCGTCTTGACCATCTTCTATCTGTACCTGGCAGTCAGGAGCGAAAGGGTCAAGCGCCCAATCTTGTTCTGGCTCGGAGCCGTCGCTCTGGCGGCCGCCATGATTCTTGGCGCTTTCCTGGTCATTCAGAGTCATGCGGTCTGGGTCGTCTTCTCGATTCTCATGCTGGTCCTGCTTGTGATCTCGTTCCTGATGGGCATGGCCGCTGCATTCGGCGGAAACCTGCCAGTGCAGTTGGGCAGCGTCGACAGGGCAACCACGCCCGGAGACGCCCCCACAAACATTTAGATCCACGAATCGGCGAAGAACCCGTTAACGATGCATGCGAACCGGGCTATGATGCTCGCATGAACGTATCGCTGCAGGACATCCTGAGCTCCCATCGCACCGGCCGGACCGCTGTGATGGGAGTTCTCAATATCACGCCCGACAGTTTCTCCGACGGCGGAAAGTTCTTCGACGCCCCCTCCGCTACCGCCCGTGCCGCCGCCATGGCGGCCGACGGGGCCGACATCATCGACATCGGCGCCGAGTCCACGCGCTCCGGTTCGGACCGCATCAGCGCTTCTGATCAAATTGACCGCCTGGCATCGGCAGTCGCCGCCGGCGCGGGCGCCGGCGCTGTGGTCAGCATCGACACAACCAGTTCCATTGTGGCCGCCTACGCCCTCGATCAGGGTGCAAGCATCATCAACGACATCTCGGCCGGGCGCGACGATCCGGATATTTTCGCCCTGGCCGCCCAGCGCCGCTGCGGCCTGGTGCTGATGCACATGCTCGGCGATCCGGCCACCATGCAGCGCGACCCGCGCTACGACGACGTGGTAGCCGAGGTGCGCGATTTTCTGGCCTCGCGCATTGCCGCTGCCGTCGCGGCCGGGGTCGCGCCCGAGCAGATCATCGTCGACCCGGGCATCGGCTTTGGTAAGCGCCTCGATCACAACCTGGCGCTGCTGCGGGGGCTGGGGTCGCTGCGCGAATTGGGCCGTCCGATCCTGGTCGGCGCGTCGAGAAAACGCTTCATCGGCGAGATCAGCGGCGTAAAGGACGCCTCCGCGCGCCAGGCCGGAAGCGTGGCCGCCGCCCTCTACGCCGCCGGCGGCGGGGCCACCATCCTTCGCGTTCATGACGTCGCTGCCACCTGCCAGGCGCTGGCGGTGTGGCGGAGTCTGGCGAACCCGCCCAAATCCCCAGCGTAAGAGGTCTAGAGAACGGGCCTTGGAAAACTTCAGCAATCGCCGCTCTTTCGTCGATACAGTAATGTCAGCCCCGTTTTGTTCGGGAGGCGATACCGTGCGCACAGCCGACAAAAAGACGCCGCCGTGGAAGATCTGATTCACGCCATTACGACCTACCTGCACCGCGTCGCCAGCTACAACCGCGGCGTGGTGCTGATCGAGCTGCTGCTGATCGGGGCAGTGGTCTGGTGGGTCATGCGCTTTCTGCGGGGCACGCGCGGGGCGAGGCTGATCAAGGGCGTCGCGATCCTGCTGGTGACCGGATACGTGGTGGTCCTGGCTTTGCCCGAGAGCCTGGAGTGGGAACGCATCCGCTTCCTCTACGGCGGGTTCCTCCTGTTCGTCTTCGGCGCGGTGCTGGTGGCGTTTCAACCGGAGCTGCGACGCGCCCTCATTCAGATCGGGCAGGCCCAGTTCTTCCGCGGTCCGTCCGGTCAGGCCGAAGTCATCATCGAGAGCCTCCTCGAAGCCGCGGCCTTTCTCGCCAGGAACAAGATCGGCGCCGTTGTGGCGATCGAACGTTCCGTCGGGCTGACGACCATGATCCGGAGCGGCACGGTGGTCGACGCCGAGATCTCCGCCCAGTTGCTCAACACCATCTTCTATCCCGGCAGCCCCCTCCATGACATGGGCGTGATCGTGAGCCAGGGGCGCATCGCGGCCGCCGGCGTCCAGTTCCCCCTCGCCGAGAGCGAAGAAGTCGATCCGTCGCTGGGCAGCCGCCACCGCGCGGCGCTGGGCCTGGCCAAGGAATCCGACGCCGTCGTGCTGGTCATCAGCGAAGAGACCGGCCGCATCTCGCTGGCGTGCGACGGGCAGTTGTACATCGGTCTTGAAATGGAAAACCTCCGGGCCATGCTCACGAGCTTCTTGAATCCCACGGCCAAGCTTCGCCGCCACGCTGCCCCCAAGGGGGAACCGTCATGAGCAGGCGAGTGAGCGGCAACGAGTCGCGCGCCCTGTCGCGGCACTGGTGGTTCGACCGCGGACGCAACGCGCTTTGGGTCCTCCTGGTGTCGGTGCTGGTGTGGATCTATGCCGACCTGCAGCACACGGAAAGCCACGAGTTCACGGCCGTCATCGTGCTGTACTCGAGCGACCCCGACCTCACCATCACCTCCCCCACGCGGCAGAAAGTCACCTTCAAGATCATGGGCAGTCGCCGCAATATCGAGATCTATCGCGAGCGGTTCAGCACCGACGACCTGACGCGGTTCGACGTCTCGAAGGCGCCCGCGGGCACGACCAGCATCCCAGCGCTGCCGATCGTGCAGCAGGTGCCGCAATTCGCCGAGATGGGCCTGTCCGTGCAGTGGGTTTCGCCCGATACCATCCCGGTTACGATCGAAACGCTGGCCAGCCACGAGGTGCCCGTCGAATTCGTGGCCTCCGGGCGCGAGCTGGACGGCAAGGCCGCCATCGAGCCCAATCGCGTGACGGTGCGCTGCACGCGGTCGACGTGGGAGCGAATCCTCAGCAAGACCAACACCAAGCCCACGATCAAGACCTTGCCTCAGGATCTGCGCTCATACATGCCGGGCCAGCCCCTTAACCTGGACGTCAAGATCGAATCGCAGATCGCCGACGAGCCGGTGACCCTCAGCGACGCCGGCGCCTCGGTTAAGGTCAAAGCCACCATCGGACAATACACCGACGCCAAGGAACTCTCCGTCAGCGTCGCCCTGCTCTGCCCGGTCACTTGGGCCGAGGACGGCACGTGGGAAAAATTCGCCCTCGTCCGCAAAGACCCCATCGAATGGAGACCCAAGATCAAGGTCACCGGCTCCAAGACCGACATTGCCAAAGTGTCAGAATCGATGATCGAGGCCTACGTGGTGCTCGATGACCGGCACAAAAAGGACATCAAGAGCTGGGAAACCGAAGACGTGCGGATCCGATTCCTGGGCGATCTGCAGTTGAACGTCGTCGGACCAGCTCCTAAAGTGCAGTTCAAGATGCGCCAGCGGACCGAAGAGCCAACCGAACAACCCTGACGCGAGATAATCGTGGCATGGGCGTCTCGCCCATGCTCCCTGACCTGAACCACGGGCGAGACGCCCGTGGAACGCATGGCCGAGACGGCCATGCCACAAAACGGCAACCATGAACGCAACCCAGTACATCCAGGACCTGGGCAGACAGGCCCGCAAGGCCGCCGCCGCACTCGCCGCCGCCAAAGGCAGCCAGCGCGACCAGGCCCTGATGGCCTGCGCCGCCGCCCTTCGCGCCGCTCGTGCGACGCTGCTTGATGCCAATGCCCGCGACATCGCCCGCAAGGATGAACTGGCGTTGTCCGACGCCATGGTCGACCGCTTGAGGCTGACCGACGCTCGCGTCGAAGCGATGGCTGCGGCCATCGAGCAGATCGCCCGCCAGAGCGACCCCGTCGGCAAGACCATCGAGGCGTACAATCGGCCCAACGGCCTGCGCGTCGAGAAGCGCCGCGTGCCCATCGGGGTCATCGGCATCATTTTCGAGTCGCGCCCCAATGTCACCGCCGACGCCGCGGCCCTGTGCCTCAAGAGCGGCAACGCCTGCATCCTGCGCGGCGGCAAGGAGGCGATGCACTCCAACCTCGCCATCGCCGCGGCCATGCGCGAGGGCCTGGCCTCCGCGGGCCTGCCCCCTGCCGCTATCGCCATGATCGACAAGGCCGACCACGAGATTGTCACCGCGATGGCCAAAGCGCAGGGCCTGATCGACCTGATCATCCCCCGCGGCGGCGAGAGACTCATCCGCGCCGTCGTCGAGGCCGCCACCATCCCCGTCATCAAGCACTTCACCGGCAACTGCCACGTGTACGTGCACTCGGCCGCCGACGAGGCCGCCGCCGAAAAGATCGTCCTCAACGCCAAGTGCCAGCGCCCCGGCGTGTGCAATGCTGTGGAAACGCTGCTGGTAGACGCGGCCGTCGCCCCGAAATTCCTGCCGCGCATGGCCGAACTCTTAATCGCCCAAGGCGTCGAACTGCGTGGGTGCGACCGCAGCCGCAAGCTCGTGCCGGGCATGAAGCCCGCCACCCAAGACGACTGGCGGGCGGAATACCTCGACCTGATCCTGGCCGTGAAGATCGTCAACGGCCTGGCCGAGGCCATCGACCACATCAACACCTACGGCAGCGCGCACACCGACGCGATCGTCACGGCCGACATCGCGGCCGCGGAGACCTTCACCGCGCTGGTCGATTCGGCCAGCGTGATGGTCAACGCCTCGACGCGATTCAGCGACGGCGGCGAGTACGGCCTGGGCGCCGAGGTGGGCATCAGCACCGACAAACTCCACGCCCGCGGCCCCATGGGCGCCGAAGACCTGACGACCTACAAATGGATCGTGACCGGCCAAGGCCACATCCGCCAGTAGCACGAGCGCCAAAGAAACTTGCCACAGAGGCACAGAGAGCACTGAGCGAAGAAACAAGACCGGAAAGTGAAGATAATCTACAAATGACGAATCTTGTTTCTGCCCCTCAGCTTTTCTCGTTGTCTCAGTGGTAGGTCTTTATTCGTGACATTCGTGTTCTCCCCGAACAAGATTGGACGCATGAGCGACACACGTCCGAACATCCTGCTGATCATGCCCGACCAGATGCGGGCGGATTGTCTTTCGCTGGCGAGGCACCCGGCCGTGCTGACGCCTAACATCGACTGGATCGGCGGGCAGGGCACGTTCTTTCGCCGCGCGTACTCGACCTGCCCCTCGTGCATCCCCGCGCGGCGAAGTCTGCTGACGGGCAAGTTTCCTGCGACGCATGGGATGGTTGGTTTTGTCGGCGGCAACGAGACCACCGGACCGGTGCTGCCGCAACTGCTGGCCGATGCGGGATACCGCACCGCCCTCATCGGGCGCAACATGCACCAGCACCCGAGCGAGAAGGACTACGGCTACCAGTCCCGCACGCACGGCTCGTCTTATGTAGATGACGACGACCTTGCCATCGCCATCGAGCAAGGCGCCCCCGGCGCCGGCGGCCTGGCGGCGGCCGGTATGAGCTACAACGGCTGGACCGCGCGGCCGTTCCATCTCGACGAGCGCCTGCACCCGACCACGTGGGTTGCCCGCAAGACGCGCGACTATCTGGCCGCCTATGATGGCGACAGCCCGCTCTTTCTGACCAGCTCGTTCTACGCGCCGCATCCGCCGCTGATCCCGCCGGCGTTCTACATGGAACGCTATCTGCGCATGCCGCTGCCGCCGGCGGCCATCGGCGACTGGGCCAGCCCGCCGCCCAACGACGGCCTGGGCGCGGGCATCGACTCGCACTACGTCAACCTCGCCGGCGAGGCGCTGCGCAGCGCCCAGGCGGGGTACTTCGGCCTGATCAACCACATCGACGACCAGATCTACTGGCTCATGCAGGACTTCATGGGCAAGAGCCACGCCGCGGCGCGGCCTTGGGTCATCATCTTTACCTCCGACCACGGCGAGTTGCTCGGCGACCACCACATGTTCCGCAAGTGCGAGCCCTACGAGGGCTCCGCCGCCGTCCCGATGCTGATCTGCGGATCGAGCAAGCTGTCCCTGGCGCGCGGGGCGGTGTGCGACCAGCCGGTCTGCCTGGAAGACCTCATGCCCACGGTGCTGGAGCTGGCAGGCCTCGACTGCCCGGTCGGCATCGACGGGCGCAGCCTCGTCGGCGTGCTCCGGGGCCGGCCGAACGCCCGCGTGCGCGACGTGCTGCACGGCGAGCACGCCCCCTGTTACAGCGCCCGACAGGCATTTCACATGCTCACCGACGGGCGCTGTAAGTACATCTGGCGTCCACAAGACGGCAGCGAACAACTGTTCGATCTGCAGACCGATCCGCGGGAACTGCACGATCTTTCGAGTGACCGATCGCCGGCCCTGGCGCAGTGGCGCACTCGGATGATCGAGACGCTCAGCAGCCGCCCCGAGGGGTTTGTCCAGGACGGGAACCTCGTGGCCGGGCGGCCATACAACGGCATGTTGCCCTAGAGTATCCGGATTACTGGGCGCACGGCCTTTCCAGGCCGTGAATCACAGGCTGAAAAGCCTCTGCCACTGGAAGCTACACTCGATACGCGCGATCCAGTCCGGCGTGCGCCAGGTTCTGGCGCACGGCGTTCCAGGCGCGCTCGTCGTCGGCGGACTGGATCAGCGGCACGAAGCCGTAGTCGAGGTACAGGCGGATGGCGCCGACTCGCTTGGTCTGCGTGGCGAGAAACGCCTTGGTGTGCCACTGGGCCAGGCGATTGCACGCTTCGGTCATCATGGCCTTGGCCAGGCCCTTGCCTTGATACGCGCGTCGCGTGGCGACCCAATGGATCTGCCCGTAGTCTTGGCCCAGGAAGTTGCGGTTGCACCAGGCGCTGGTGGTGGCTACGGCCAGCCCGCGCGGATCGAAGACCAGCAGACATCGGCGATTCCAGAGGGCGGTGTCGAGTCCGAACTGCGCCTCGAAGAGGTCCTCGCCAATGGGGAAGAACGGTTCGGCATCGCGCCAGATATCCACCCAGAGCGCCTGATCGCCGCTGCGCATCCCGCGCAGCGTGTACCCTTCGGGCAAGATCGCCTGCGGAATGTCGTTCATGTGCAGGCGCACCATCATCACGCCCCACCCGGCCACCGGTTCCTCCGGCGCCGCTTGGGGCTGGGCCGTTGTCGTGGCATGGGCGTCCCGCCCATGCTCTTGGCTTTGAATCGCCACAAACGCCTTCTGCGCCGCATAGAACGCAGCCTTGGCGCGGCGGGTGCGCGTCACTGCGCCGAAGGGGCTGATGTGCATGTTGGCCATCCAGGTGTTGCCCGGCCATGTGTGATCGGCCCAGCACCAGATCGTCGCGCCGCAGGCATGGGCACACTGACGGATGCCCGCAAGCTCAGAGGTGATGACAGCCGCGTGAACGTCCTCGCCCAGGAACCCTCCGGTCACGCCGCCCAGCGACGTGCCGCCGAACTCGCTGATCAAAAGCGGCTTGCCAGGATATCGCTGATGGAATGTCTCGAGGTCTTTGGCGAATCGCGCCGTCGCGCCGGCGTGGTCGGGGACGGTCTGCCCGCCCCAGCCGACGGCGCCCCAGGTAGGATAGCCGTTGAGGCAGCAGACATCGTCGTTGGCGAAGTCGCCCCCGCCGTTCCAGCAGTTGGACACGTGCACGGCCAGGCGCGTCGGGTCCGCCCCCTTGGCCTGGTCGATCAGCTTGCGGTTGAGCTCGACGACGGCAGGCTTGCCCTCCATCGTCTCGTTGCTGACCGACCAGAAGATCACGCTGGGGTGGTTGCGGTCGCGGCGGATCATGCGATCCAGTTGCCGCCCGGCCGCCGCCGCGATAGCCTCCGAGGCGGGCTCTTCGCTGGTCGTCCCCGCCCAGTACAGCGGGATCTCGCCCATCGCCAGCAGGCCCATCTCGTCGCAGAGGTCCAGCTCGAAGGGGTGGTGCGGGTAATGGCACAGGCGGATGAAATTACAGCCCGCCGACTTCATCATCTCCAGGTCGCGTCGCGTGGTTTCGCGGTCGGGGCACATGTCGGTGCGGGGCGAATCCTCGTGGCGGTTATAGCCGGTCAGGAAGATCGGCTTGCCGTTTAGCGTTAGTTTCGTCCCTTGCGTCGCGATCGTCCGGAACCCGACTCGCACCGCGCGCTCGTCGACGCACTCGGCGCCGCTGAGCAGTCGCACCTGCACGCTGTATAGCTCCGGCGACTGCGGCGACCACAACGCCGCTGCCGAAACAGTTCCCTTCACTTCAAGTGTCGCCCCGCCTCCGGCAGCGATGGCGGCGACGGCGGAAGTCCTTCGCAACACGTCTTTGCCATCGGGCGCGATGACGAGGACTTCGCACGAAACTCTCTCGCCCGATGCGCGGGCGTTGGCCACTTCGATCGTCGCGGTAAACGCCCCATCCGCCGCAGCTGTCGTGGCAACCTGCTCGATCCGCAGCGGATCGCTGCTCGTCAGCACCACCTCGCGCAGGATGCCCCCGACCGGCCGCCAACCGTAGCATTCGCCGGGCACTTCGTCTTTACGCCGGCGATTGTCGACCTCGACGACCAGCATGTTGCTCTTGCCGTACTCGACGAGTTCGCCCACGCTCAGGTCGAAGGGCAGGTAGCTGTCAGGAATGTCGCCAGCGGCCTTGCCGTTGACCCACACGCTCGCGCGGGCGCAGATGCCCTCGAACCGCAGCGTGACGCGCCGACCGCGCCAGTCGGCCGGAACGTCGAAGCGTGTCGCGAACCACCCACGGCCTTCGTAGTTGGGCAGATCCACGTGGCAGCGGTCGAACGTGATGGGCACCGCGGCCTCGAGCCAGAACCGCCGGTCGAAATCCTCGGCGAACCAGTTGCCCGACCGTCCCTGGCCATAGACATCCGGCTGAAATCGCCATACGCCGCAAAGATCGATGCTGTGCCTGGCCATGGGGGACTCCTGTTGAGGTGTTGGGGTTATACATCCGCAGTTGCCCGGCGGCAAGATTGCCTGTGGTACAAAAAGACCGCCGGTCGCTTTCCTTGGAGAACGACCGGCGATCTATTCGTTCCCTCCGGCGGCATGTCAAACGCACCGGAGGGGCAGTGGCTGTCATCTTGGCAAGCCGGCAAACGCTCGATCTGAAACGCGTCTGGCAAAACCTCACAGGCGAACTGTTTCAACGCGGCGGCCTTATGCTACCGCGCATTTGGAAATCTGCAATCTTCTTTCGCCGGTTGTGCCTAAATTGCTGGAATCGCCGCTGCTGCGTGAGTAAAACCGTTACTGGAAACATGCCCCAACGACCGAACATCCTGTTCGTGCTGGCCGACCAGCTCCGCGCGGCCTCGCTGCCGCTGTACGGCAACAACCAGATCGCCACGCCTCATCTGGACCGGCTGGCCGCGCAAGGCACGACCTTCTCCAACACGATTTCGACCTACCCCGTCTGCACGCCGTACCGCTCGATGCTCGTCACCGGCCGTCATCCGCAGACGACCGGGCACCTGCTCAACCACGTCCGCACGCGGCACGACGAGATCAGCATCGCCGACGCCTTCGCCCACGCGGGATACCGCACCGGATGGGTGGGCAAATGGCACCTGCACAACGATGGATTCTTCAGCGGCCACGGGCCCGACTACGTGCCCGAGGGGCGTGACCGGCTCGGCTTTGATTACTGGCGGGCGTACAACTGCCACATGGAATACTTCGACGGCTTCGTGCACCTGAAGGACTGGCACGTCGAGCCGTGGAAAGGCTACGAGACCGACGGCCTGGCGGGCTACGCCGAGCAGTTCATCAGTGCCGAAGACCGCTCCTTCGACTGCGCTCAGGGCAGACCGTTCTGCCTGTTCGTCTCGCCGCATCAGCCGCACTGGACGTACGGCAAGTTCGCGCCCGACGAGTATTACGCCCGCCTGCCCAGGCATCTGGCCCTGCCGGCCAACGTCTCAGCCGGCGCGACTGAAGCGTTGATCCCCCAATACCGCCATTACCTGGCGATGACCTTGGCGCTGGATGACATGATGGGTCGCCTGATGGCCGACCTCGACCGCAGCGGCCTGGCGGAGAACACCATCGTGGTCTTCACCAGCGACCACGGCACCATGATGGGCGCCCACGCCGATGAGCCTTGGTTCAGCAAGCTCCCCCCGCCCGAGCGAAACCCCGCACAGGCCGCGTGGGAGAAGATGCTCCCGTGGCAAGAGAGCATTCACGTGCCGTTGATCGCCCGCTGGCCCGGGCGCATCGCGGCCGCGGCGCAGTGCGATGCCCTGACAGCGCCGGTGGATTTCTTCCCGACCCTCTGCGGCCTGTGCGGCGTGAAGGTCCCGCGCACGGTCGAGGGCATGGATCTTTCCGATACGTGGCTCGCGCGGCCGGGCGCGGCGCGGCAAGAGGCGCTGCTGACGATGAACTACATCGCCGGTTGGCCGGGGTACCTCACCAGCGGCAACGAATGGCGCGGCGTGCGCACGCGGCGCCACTCCTACGCCCGGTGGCTCGATGGCCGCGCGGTGCTGTACGATCTTCAGGCCGACCCGCTTGAGATGAATAACCTCGCTGACGCTCCTGCCGCCAGGGACCTGCGGCGCGACCTGGAATCGCAGCTCCAGCGCCTGCTCGCCCAGCGCGGCGACACCTTTGCTCCCTGCACCGAGTACGCCGACTGGTTCGACGCCCAGCGCCGCATTGTGCGAAATGCCTTCGGCGCTTTGGGGAATCCGGACAAAGAACCCGACCTGACGCTACTGGAAGTCCTCACCAAGTAAGCCTGAAATGTCCCCACTTGTGCCCGCAGGCTGTGCATTGCCATTCAGGATCATCGCCGGTGATACAGCATCCACCAAGGACAGCCTTTCCGGCTTCGAGATCACGTTTAAGCTTCTTACCGAAGATCGGAAGCCCATACAAAATGCGTGCCACCCGCGTCGAATCACAATTGGGGCACTTGTTTGGCCGTTTGGCCATAACCAATTTCTTTATCGCAGACCAGAACTGCATGGAGGTATCTCCGTGAAAATTAAACAATGGAACATCGACAAGATCAAGCCCTACGACAAGAACCCGCGGCGCAATGACAAGGCGGTCGAGGCCGTGGCCAATTCACTCCGCGAGTTCGGCTTCCGCCAGCCGATTGTGGTCGATTCCGCCGACGTCATCATGGTCGGCACGCTTAGCGGGTCGCCTTGGTGCGTGCCTGGCAACGGGTGCCGTGGCGGGAGTCCGAAGGACGACAGCCACGACGGACTCAAGAAGTGCGCGTTCAGGGATCGTGGCTGTCCGCTCCTTCGGAGCTACCCGCCACGGCACCCTCAGCCGTTCCCTGTATTCTTATTCTCTTTCCCAATCCTCTTAATCTTTTCCCAATCCGCGTAATCCCGCTCTCCCCGGCCCCGTCCCCCATGGCGACCCGCTGCGCGTGTCGCCATGCCACCCGGTCTACTTTTGTATCACGGGTGGTAGCTGCGTGCATTTCTCCTGCCACTGCTGCGCAACCTGTTTGATCGTTTCGGCGATTTCGCCGTCGGCGTAGCCCGGCGGGAAGTTCTTGCCCGCGCGGCAGTTCTCGGTGCAGCGGATGCGCTGGAACGCCTGCGGATTATCGATCAACATGCAGGGGCGGTTTCGATCGGTCACGCCGGCCTGTTCATGACGGTACGCCTTGAACAGCGGGCTGTTCTGCACGTAGTCGTCGAGGCTCTTGAATTGGCTGCGACCGGCGATGATATCGAAGATGTTCTCGCCGGCGATGGGGGCGAACACGCAGGGGCTGATATCGCCATTGGCGTAGATATGGAAGTACAGCCGCGCGCCGATGCACCCGCCACTGAGGTGGCCGTCGTTCCAGAAGTCGCCCAGGAAGATGGGACGGTCTTCGCGGCGCCAGCGGTAGATCGTCTCGCGCATCAGCGCCCGCTGATCGGCGGTCACCATCAGGTCCGCCCGGGGCGCCCGCCCGATGGGCTGGAGCAGGAAGAACCATCCGAACATGTCCCCCTCGGCGATTCGCAGCTCGATGAACTCGTCGGTGCAGATCGATTCGGCGTTCTCGCGTGTCATGGTGGCCGAGAACCCGCACATGACCCCGCGGTCGGAGAGCATCTGGCGCACGCGGCGGTTCTGCTCATACACGCCTCTGCCGCGACGCCGGTTGGTCTGGTGCTCGAAGCCCTCGACGCTGATGGCGGGAAAGATGTTGCCCACGGCCGCCAGGCGGTCGGCGATGTCCTCGTCGATCATCGTGCCGTTGGTGTACGTCAGAAACCCCCGGTCCGGGTGGCGCAACGCCAGCCGCGTGAGCACCCGCTCGGTTGTTTCTCGCAGAAAAGGCTCGCCACCGGAGACGGTGAACAGCGTGACGCCCATCTCGATCACCTGTTCGACGATCCCGCACAATTGCTCGTAGGTGAGGTCGGCGCCGTCGGCGGTGCTCTTGGCGTAACAGCCCGGGCACGACAGATTGCAGCGGTCGGTCGGCTCGATCACCACCGTGCACGGCGCGACGCGCCCGACATCGCTGCGATCGGTGCGGCGGCGCAGGTCCGTCGCCCACGTCGCCAGGAAGCGCAGGATGGCCCGGGCGGCCGAGGGGCGTTCGTTCAGCAACCGCCGCAGGAACGTTTCGAGGTGGCGGCCGAACCACTTGACGTGCTCCAGGATGTTTGGATCGCTTTCGCACTGGTCGTAGGTCCTCCCCAGGCGTTCCAGCAGCCGATCGATCAGGAACCCCCGCAGCATGGGGACTTGGATGGCCAGGTCGGCGGCCTTGACGCCAGCGCGAAACGCCAACCCGGACAGGTTCTCACGGTATGCGCTCTTGATGGACGCTGACATTAACTCATTCCTTTTCCCTGGCCCGGTCGGTTCACAGATTGGCCAGATTCGTTTTGGCACGAACGTAGTCGACGTAGGCCGCGATCTCCGTCTTCCAGTTGGCCAGCGTCGGGCGAGCGATCTTTGCGTTGCCCCAGAGGCGTGCCACTTTGTCGCGCAGGCTCAGCGGTTCTTCCAGCAGCGCCCGGATGCGCCGCACGCTCCAGCCGCCCAGGCGGTAGAAGCGGCAGTGCGCCTCGAACACCGCTTGCTGCATTCGCTCGAAGCCCATGCGGCTGTTGCCGAATACGCAGTGCGCTCCGTCGAAGTAATCCCAGTCGCGCGGAAAGTCCTGCACGATCAGGTTGGGCGCCATCTGCCCCAGTAGCGGCGTTCCTGGAAACGGCGTCAGGATCGTGATCTGAAGGGTCTCGATCTGCTGGCTGCGGGCGAATTGCACGATCCCGTCGGCTGTCTGCTGCGTGTGCTGGGGGCCCAGCACGAACATGCCGTGAATCCACAGCCCCGCCTCGTGCAGGGCGCGCGTGTCCTCGGCCAGTCGCTGCGCCAGCGGGCGGTTGCCGCGGTAGCCCTTGTTCCAGGCCTTGGCGGTGGCATCATCGATGGTCTCGTAGCCGACGTAGATGACGTTGGGCCCGGCACGGCGGATGGCCCGCAGCAGCGGCAGGTCGTGCTCGCTGCGGGCGGGGCTGGTCCAGTGAAAGTCTACGCGCCCTTGCAGGTTGAACCGCATCTTCAGCGGGCGCATGCGCTCCAGCACCTCCCTCGCCCAGGCCCGGTCGGCCAGGAAGTTGTCGTCGTAAAAGAACACGCGTTCAAACCCCTGGGCGATATGGTGTCGCAGGTCCGAGATCACCTTGTCGACGCTCTGGCGCCGGACTTTACGCCCGAACATGCGCGTCACGCTGCAATACGTGCAGCCGTACGGACAGCCGCGCGACGTGGCCATCGGCAGTTCGTACAACTCGCGACGGCGCTGCGTGGCGATGAGCTTCTCGAAGTCGTGCATCAGGAAGTAGTTCAGCGGCGGAATGGAATCCAGGTCCGCCACCGGCGTCGAGGGAACGATGCCGTGCGTGATGTCGCCGCGAGCGATGGCCTCGATCACGTTTTCTCCCTCGCCCTGGACGACCACGTCGCTGTGGGCGGCGGCCTCGGTTGACATGAACGTCGCATGCACGCCGCCCAGGACGATGGTGGCGCGGCAGCCCTCGGCCCGCAGACGGTCGGCGATGGCGTACCCGCGGCTGGCGGTGGGCGTCATGATGCTGATGCCCACCACGTCGGCGCTGCGGATGTCGGCCCAGGCTGGGGCATTCTGCTCGACAGGGCCCGATACGTTCTCGTTGCAGATTCCCGCGTCAAAGCCTTTGGCGTGGAGGACCGTCGCCAGCGTCACCGGGCCCAGCAGCGGCCAGCGCTGGATCCAGGCGTTGTAAGGGCGCCCCGGCCGCGTCATCGGTTCAATGAAACGAATGGTGCGTGTTTGTGTCATGCCTTTGCCGTAATTCCTTGAAGCGTTTCTCGCCGCCGGGGAGAACACGAATGTCACGAATGAGGCGAATGGAAACAGGGAAAGGCCTTTGCAGTGTCCTCTTTCTTAGACCCCATTCGCTTATATTCGTGTCATTCGTGTTCTCTTCAGAAAGCAGGAGAACGCGTGGTATTATATGCACCCCCCTGACGTTTACCCGCGGGAGCATGCGCGATGACCGACAACGCTTCGCATCAGACCGATTGGCTCTTCAAGAGCGCCTGGGGCGTGATGTTCCACTACGTCTCGGGCAGCCGGTACATGAATGTTGCCTCGCCGCGGCAGTGGAACGAGATCGTCGATACCTTCGACGCCGACGCGCTGGCCGGGCAACTTGCCGACGTGGGGGCGGGCTATCTGCTGCTGACGGTGGCCCAGTGGCCGCCACTGAATGGGCCTAGCGTCGTGTTCGAGCGATTCGCCCGCGTCGAGCGCCCCGCATGCACGCGGCGAGACCTGCTTGCCGACGTGGCCGAGGCGCTGGACAAGAAGCGACTGACGCTGATGGCGTACGTCACGTACGGCACGCCCGCGGCCGTCAAGGAACCCCAAGGCGACGAACCCCGCGTCCCGACGTGGTGGACCGACACGATGGAGGAACTCTCGCTGCGCTGGGGCAAGTCCGTGCGCGGATGGTGGATCGACGGCAACGAGGGCAACGAGGCGATCAACGGCCGCATCGCCCGCGCGTGCCGGGCCGGCAACGCCGAGGCCCTGCTGGCGTTCAACAAACCGCACGGGTTCCAGCGGAACTCGATCTACGAGAACTACACTGCCGGCGACACTCCGTACCCGCCTGAGGCCCGATGCCAGGGTCGCTGGGCGGACAAAGACCTGCAATGGCACATGCTCTCATTCCTGGGATTCAACTGGGGACCCTCGCTGTCGCGCCCCAACAACCCGCGATACGACACGCAGACCGTTGTCGATCTGACCGCCAATCTCCTCCGCAGCGGCGGCATCGTAACATGGGACGTTCCTCCGCTGACGAATGGACTGATCGACCCGGTCTATCTTGAGCAGCTTGCTGCCATTGGTGAAGAAGTAGCCGGTAGCCGGTAGCCAGTAGCCGGGAAGAACATTGCCGATTCCCAACAGGCTACTGGTTACCGTTTCTACGGTCCTTCCTCTGCCTGCGATTCCCCCTTATCCCACGCTTCATCCAGTCGAGTGAGCATGGCGGGAATGTCGGTCACTCTTCTGGCCAGGGCATCCTCGATCATCCGGTGGCAGGCGCGTTCGAGCGCGCCTTCAAATCCTGGCGGCGTCTGCTGCGACGCATGCAACCCTGCCGCCGCCCCGCAGATGGCGAAACGGCGGCGCACGTTTTCATAGAATATCCCCGTCCGTCCGGCCGTGCTGGGGATGCGCGCCGATGCATTGAACGTCTGGCCAATGCACCCTTCGGCGTCGAGATAGGCTTGGTACACATCCATCGACAGCAGCGCCTCGAGCGCCTTGACCGCCGTCTTCTGGCGCTCGCCATCGAGACCGCGGGCCAGGCCCCACCCGCCGTCGCGAGCGGCGGCCACAAACGTACCGGTACGGCCTACCATCGAAGGCATCGGCCAGAAGTCCACTTCGACATCGCCGCCAAAGGCCGCAATATCCGAACCGATCCACGTGCCGGCAAACCAGAAGGCGGCCTTGCCCTGAAAGAACAATTCGCGTTGCTTTTCGTACGTCAGGGCAGGGGGCTTCTGCTCGGACACGAACTCACGGACCAGCTCGACGAGGTTGCCGGCGATAGTCTCGGCGGTCTTGTCGGCAGCGAACGATGCCTTGTTGTCGCCGCGCAACGCGGCCCAGGAAGGCGTGGCCGCATCGCGCGTGTACAGATCGGCGCAGACGGCCATCTCCATCGGCAGCCGGACCGACCAGTCCGACCCCCAGATCAGGGCTCGGCAGCCCTTGGCGCCTCGGCCGCTCTCGGCCAGGTACTGCTGCATTTTGCGAAGACAGCCCAGAAACTGCGTCCAGTTCTCGGGCGGGGCTTGGATGCCGGCCGCCGACGCCAGAGACGCGTTGACGGCAATCCCGCAAAGCCGCACGCCACCGCCTGCGCCGTAGACCTTCTCGCCAGGGGTGTGACCTCGGGGGATGAACGCCGCCGGCAGCGGCTGAACATAGCCCTCCTCGGCCAGCCACTCCGTCAGGTCAAAGAGTTGCATCACGTCGGGCAGGGCGTCTGCGTTGCCCGCGGCGATGTACGATCCACGCGCCGTGCCAGGGGCGACAGGAACCATCTCCAGCCGCCAGAGCGGATTGTCCTGCTCGAACCGGGCCTTCCACGCATCCCAGTGCTTCTGCCGCCCCTCGCTGCCGCCCAAGTGGTACGCCACCGTCAACACCTGCCGTTGATCCTCGGTCTTGACATCCCTGCACCCCGCCGCCGCAAGCAAAACGCACACGCACATCCCCAGCATCGTCGGCCTGGTCACTCTAGCGACCAGGAAGGCATGGACCGGACTGGCGGAATCGTAATGCTTCCTCATGAAGTGATATTCTAAGTCATCCCGATGCCGCAGTCATCATCGTGACGCGGCAATTAATTCGTAATCGGTAATCTCATCGCACCGGTTGCGTCGCCGCGCCGAACCGATTGACAGGGATGTGGCAACTCGGACGCTCGGGATGCTTGCCCAGGTAGTCCTGGTGATAGTCCTCGGCTGGCCAGAAGGTCGCCGCCGGCTCGACCTGCGTCACGACCTTGTACCCGCGCTGCTTGAGCAAGGCGATCAACCGCTCGACGGTTTCCTTCTGGGCGGGCGTGGTGCAGAAGACAGCGGAACGGTACTGCGTGCCGGCGTCAGGGCCCTGGCGATTGAGCGTGGTCGGGTCGTGGATCTCGAAGAACTCCCGCGCAAGCTGCTCGTAGCTGACCTTGGCCGGGTCGAAGAGAACTTCCACCGCCTCGGCGTGTCCGGTGCGGCCGGTGCAGACCTGCTGATACGTCGGGCGCTGCGTCGTGCCGCCGGTATACCCGGAGCGGACGGCGATGACGCCGCTGGTCTGGCGCAGCAGGTGCTCGACGCCCCAGAAGCACCCGCCGGCGAAGACCGCCCGCTCGAGCGGCCACTTCTGCCGCGGCACGAATGTCAGCGACAGCGAGTTCACGCAGTGCCGCGTGTCGCGCGGGGTGAGTCCCTCGCCTTGGAACACGTGGCCGAGATGCCCGCCGCAGTTGGCACAGACGATCTCGGTCCGCGGACCCTCGCTTTGGCGCTTCACGGCGCCGGCGATCTCGTCGTCAAAACTCGGCCAACCGCAGTCGGAGGCGAACTTGCTGTCGGATAGATACAGCGGAGCCCCGCACTGGCGGCAAAGGTAGACGCCCTCGGCCGTCGTGGACAGATATTTGCCGCTGCCGGACCGCTCGGTCCCCTTGTTCACGATGACCTCTTTTTCCTCAGCCGTCAGCGGCGGCATGGGTCCTACGGGGGAATGGTACGCTCCCGGCACGGCCCGCGCCGGGGCCTCGCCCGAGCTGCGCGAGCATGCCGCCACAAGCATCGCTGCCGCCAGCAGCGGGATGATCACAAGCCAATCGTTCATAAGAGCTCTCTCCGCTTCACAGTTCATTCTAAGGCGGGCGGCTGTGCGTTGCGCGCTGGGGCAATATTTCTTGACGCCTAATGTAACCCGCCGCCTCCGGCGATGGACATACCTGCTGAACCGTGATAATCGAATAAAGGAGACCGGCCATGACAACCCATCGCAAGATGATCGCAGCGGCAAGCCTGACAATCGCCACCCTGATCTTCCCGGCCTTTGCGATGGCCGCCGACCGCAGGCCGGCCCCAGCTCCCCGCCGCGCCGCGGCTGCGCCTCGTCCGGCCTCGGCGCATGTTGCGCTCCGCTACGATCGCGACCGCCGTGACGGCGATCATCGTGACGGCGGCCGGCACGACGGGCTGAGAATCGGACTTGCCATCGGCGCCGCCATCCTCGCCCCGGCCGGACACTACGAGACGGTCTACCAGCAAGTTCTGGTCAGCCCCGCCCGCTATGAAGTTCAGTGTCAGCAGGTGATGGTCGCCCCCGCACACTATGAGACGCAGTACATCCCCGGCGGATGTGAAGTCGTCTACGATTCGATGGGCAACCCCCACACCGTGACAGTCCCCGCGCGGACCGAGCAGATCCTGGTTCCCGCCCAGTACCAGATGCAGCAGGTTCAGGTTCTGGTCCCAGCCGTCTACGAGACCCGCGCCGTGACGCAGTGGGTGTGCTACTAGCCAAGCGGACTGTAAGGTTTCTGGAGACTGAATCAGCTGTCCTTGCGGTCCTTGTCGTCCTTGTCGTCCTTTGGGTCCTTCTTTCTTACGCTCGCACCAGCGCCAGAACACGCAGAGCCCATTGCACCGCTTCGGCGGCTACCACCGTGTGGGGCACGCGTTCGTTGATGGGGATCAGATGAACGCTCAGGCCGCTGCGGCGGTAGAGCTTGCACGTCACGCCGATCTGTCCATCGAGTTGCACGATGGCGGCCTTGCCGTCCCGGGCCGGCTCCGTCGGGCTCAGCACCACCAGATCGCCGTGGCGAATGTCGGGGGACATCGAATCGCCATCGATGCGAACGGCGAAGGCGTCGCTATAGCGGGCCTTGATGTCCGCGGCGGCCACAAACTGCGAGACCTCGTCGGCAGGGGCGGTCAGCGTGATGATCTGCACCGTCTGTGGGGCGGCCGGCGAATCAGCCCAGCGCGTCGAGGCTTCGTGTATCACTGCCGGAGCCTTCGCGTGGCGCTCGATCAGGTCGCTCAGCGTGGTAACGCCGGCGGCACGGTCGCGCCCGTCCCAGAACTGCGGAACGCCGGCGGCGCTGCGTCCCAGGATGGGAACCCACGACCGAGCGGGGACGTCCTTGAACGCCGAACCGGCGGGCAGAGTCGCAATCCTCTCCACGCTCATTGTTTCGTCCCCCGCAACAGGAATCGCCTCAGCGACAAGATCCGCGATAGCATTCGCCACTTGCGGAGAACCTTCTGCTGGGGCGACTATTCGGCCCGGCGATTGCGACTTGGCGCCTTCTGTCGCGCCGGCGTCTTCCTTCTGCGGAAACTCCATCGCGGCAGCCAGCAGGTCCAGAAACGCCGCCAGCGGTCCCGCGGCATGAGGGTAATCGCCTATCAGGGCGGCGGCTCGCTGCAGGGCGGGGTGGTTTGTGGCCGCCTGTGCCGCTGCGGCAGCGGACCCTTCGCCCGTCAGCAGCCACCGAAGGTCTACCCCCGCTACCTGGGCGATCTTGACCAGCACCGAAGCCGGCGGCACGCGCGACCGCTCGTAGTATTCATACGTGCTCGGCGATAGGCACAAGGCCTTGGCAAATCGAGCTTTACCGCGAGGACCCATGGATTCGGCGCGAACCTGGGCAATTCGCAGGCAGATCGGGTCTCGGCATGAATTGGCATCGGCCATACGCAAATATTTTTCGTAAAGACGTAATTTTGTGTTTGACGATATACGCAAAGACGAATATATTGTTCGCCATCGCGAAGGTGCCAGACCATAGTGGGGAGTATATCGTCCAATGGCCGGTAAACAAACGAAAAAGCGAACAACCCGCTGCAATGCAACGCTTCTGCCCGCACGTCGGGCGTTCTCGGCCGATACTGCCGGAGAGCTCAACGACCTGCTGGCGACGCTGCACTGGCAGGAGCAGTTGGTCCTGTATCTGCTCTCGCGAGCGCGGAAGAGCAAGACGGTTTGAATAAGCAGGAAGTTTCCCGACAGTTGGGGGCCATGAAACAACGTCCCGGCGGCATGCGGTCGGGGGTGCCGCCGGGACATCACTTTTCTTCTTTGTTTTCTATGGAGTTTCCTGTTGCCGCGGTTTACCACGCCGACGAACTGCTATGACGCAATTGGGCAAGAATGCCCTCGGGGTTCCTGTGCCTGACTGGCCGCTGTTCATTCGCTGGAAAAAAAAGTCAATGGGGCCAGGGATTACACTTGTCAAAATGGGCATTTTCGGGTAGCATACTCCCCGTCGGGCAGAGGATCAGTTCCCCGGCAAAAGGAAGAGGCAGTTCTTTTAGCGTTTTTGGCCGCCAACAGGAAAGCGTTTCCTATGAGGAGAAACGTAATGAAACACGTCGCCCTATCATTTACCTTGCTTGCGCTGGCCGTGGCGTCCGCTCAGGCTACCAGCTACACATGGGATGCCGGCGGGGCCAACCAGAACTGGCGGACCGTTGGCAACTGGGATCCCGAATCGCCCACGCCCGTCTGGGCCAGCGACACGTTCCTCATCGGCAGCGGGTTCACGGCCGTCACCGATGGCGGCGGGTCGTACTTTAACGGCGCGCTGACGCTCGAAGGCCAGTTGAACGTCAATGACAACTGGGTGGCCGCGCAAAACCTGATCCTCAATGGCGGCACACTGGCGAACGTGCGGACCGACGAGACGCAGATCTACAACACCGCCGGGCAGATCTCGGTCAACGACGCCGACGCGGGCGAAGGCGTGACGACATCGTACCTGCATGTGGCCAACGCCAGTGGCACGCTTCGGTTGAACACCAAGGTCAATGCCGGCGTCGGCGGCAGCGGCAATCTGCAAAAGACGGGTTCCGGGCTGCTCATCCTTAATGGAGCGCAGACCGGAGGCACGTGGGCAGGCACGATGACGATCAACGGCGGGCGCGTGCGCCTGGAGAACAGCACTACGTTTCTGGGCAGCGGGTCGTTGGAAGTGGATGCCGATGAGTTGGACCTGTCGAGTTTCAACTCCGGTACGGTCAAGGTCCTGACTGGCGGGGTGGCGACCAATACCAATAACGCCGGCCGCACGTCCACGCTTCGCCTGCAGGGCGGCACGCTGCAGGGCTACAACAATTGGAACATCGGCGACGGCGGTTCCACCAGCAAGATCTATGTCGACAATGATTCCACCCTCAAGGGCTCGGTGGCCAATCAGTACATGTACATCTATGCCCAGCTCAACGGCGCTGGCAACCTGAATGTAGTAGGTCCTGGGCTGGTGGGGCTCAACAATAACCTCGCGGGCAACACGTACAGCGGGATTATCACTATCGCCGAGGGGGGCACGTTGAGGATGGCCAACCGCCTGGGGCTCTCGGGCGGCACGATCAATGTCGAGAACGCCACCGGCCTGATGTACGTCGGCGACGGCTTCACCAGCGGCACGGTCAACATCAAGACCAACGGCATCCTCGAAAATGACAACAACAACGCGCCGGTCTACAATCTTCACCTCCAGGGCGGAACCGTTCGCGGGTACAACAATTGGAGCATCGGCGACGGCACGGCCAACAGCAAGATCTATGTCGACAATGCCTCAACGCTTCAGGGTAAGGTCGCCGGGCAGTACATGTACATCTCCGCGCAGCTCAACGGCAGCGGCGGGCTGAACGTCACCGGTCCGGGCTGGGTCGGGCTCAACTATGGTTTGGCCGCCAGCACGTACGCCGGCGGAATCATCACGGTAGCGCCCGATGGCCATCTGCGCATGAACAATCAGTACGGTCTGGCGGGCGGGACGATCAGCCTGGACGGCACCAGCGGGCAGTTCCAGTTGGGGTCGGGCTTCCTCAACGGCAAGGTCGAGGTCAACACCGGCGGCGTGGCCGAAGCGGACAATACCGGCGACGGCGCTCCGGCTTATGCCCTGTACCTCAAAGGCGGCACCCTGCGGGGCGTCACGAACAATGCCCGCGTCGGCAACAACTCGACCAACAGCAAGATCTACGTGGATAGCGCCTCGACGATTGGCACCAGTGCGGCTGTAACCAGCGGCAACTGGCTGTACATTCGTTCGCAGTTCAACGGCTCGGCCGATCTGAACATCACCAGTGCCACCAGCGGCGCCGGCGTCATGCTGGGCTACAACGCCCTGAGCACGACCTATACCGGCACGATCAGCGTCGATGGCAGCAGCAAGCTGCGGATGGAAAATGCCAACGGCCTCTCCGGCGGCACGATTTCTCTCGGAACCGGCAGCGGTCTGTTCCAGTTGGGCGAAGGTTTCGCCAACGGCAAGGTGGTCGCCGCCGCGGGCGGGATAGTGGAGGCCGACCTGACCGATTGGCGGCAGGCAGCGCAACTGCGGCTCGATGGCGGCACGCTGCGAGCGTACAACGGCGCGGCAACCTACTACGCTGGGCACTACAACACCAACTCCAAGCTGTACGTGGACAGCGCCTCGTCCATCACGGCCCCTAATGCCAGTGGAGCCTTGACTATCGGCGCACAACTTCAGGGCGCCGGCGGACTGACCGTTAACGGCCCGGGCTGGGTGAACCTTCAGAACAACGTCGCCGGTTCCACGTATAGCGGCACGATTCAACTGGCCGCCAACGGCAACCTGCGCATGAACCACGCCAACGCTCTCTCCGGCGGCACAATCCTGCTCACCCAGGGCCTCTTCCGCCTGGGCGAAGGCTGGGCAACCGGCAAGGTGATCGTTGACGACGGCGGCGTGGCCGAAGCCGACCTGAGCGATTGGCGCAACGCTGTGGAACTGCGCCTCGACGGCGGGACGCTGCGGTCCTACAACGGCAACGCCGACTATTACGTTGGAACGTACAACTCCACGTCCAAGCTGTACGTTGACAGCACCTCGACATTGCAGGGGTCCTATGCGGGGCGGTACCTGCACATCGGCTCGCAGCTCAACGGCAGCGGCGACCTGAACGTCACCGGTCCCGGCTGGGTGCAGCTCAACAATACCGTCGCGGGCACCACATACTCCGGAACCATCGGAATTGCTGCCGGAGGCAGTCTGAGGATTGGCCAGAACGCCGGTCTATCAGGCGGCACGATCGAGGTCGACAATCCGACGGGGCTCCTGCGCCTGGGCGAGGGCTTCGCCACCGGACGGGTGCTCGTGCAGACCGGCGGCGTGGCCGAAGCGGATCACGGCAGCGACCGGATCGCCAAGGAGTTGCGCCTCCAGGGCGGCACGCTGCGGTCGCTGGACGGCGCCGCCGACTACCGCGTCGGCGACAACAGCGCCAACAGCATGATCTATGTCGACAATGCCTCGACGATCCAGGCCACCCGGTCGGGCTACTCGTTCTGGCTGTCGAGCAAGATCACCGGCAGCGAGACGATCACCAAGACCGGGGCCGGGCAGTTGTACTTCAACGGCATCTCCAACAATGCCGCGACGTTCACCGGCGATTGGGATATTCAGCAAGGCTACCTGACGCTGAGCAACCCCAGCGGCGGAACGTGGAAGGGCGAGAACCTCGGCAGCGGCGCCACGGTCAACATCGCCGGCGGCGCATACCTGCGGTTCACCGATAACAACTCCAACAACCGTTGGGAGTTGACCAAGAACCTGGCCGGCACGGGTACGGTGCAACTGACCGAAACCAGCGATCGGATTATCATCACCCGCAACGCCGCCAACACCTTCGGCGGCATCAGCCCCGGAAACAGCGCCGGCACGCTGACGTTCAACTGGACCGTCGCGCCCAACACCAACGCCCAGTTGGACTTCGCCAAGAACGCCTCGGGCGACCGGGCGGTGTGGTATGTCGAAGCGGTTGACGCCACCAGCTACGACAAGGTCGTCAGCAACGGCTACCTGGGCGCCATTGCTAACGCCAAGCTGGTCGTCGATCCGACCAAGCCCATCGCCGAGGCCATGACGATCTACCAAGGCATCGCCAGCCAGAATCTCAGCACGCTGGCCTTTGGCGAGGTGTCGTGGATGTATGACACCACCGGCACGGTGAACTACAACACCGACGGCACGATCACGTTGACGAACATCCTGCCGGTGCTGTGGAGCACGGCCAGCGGTTCGTGGAACGTGACGGGCAACTGGGACCGCCTGCTGCCGACCTCCAATACGATGGCCGGCGTCTGGAACGGCGGCGTTTCCGAGGTCAATACCGCCCAGGATGTCCTGTGCCTGACCGTCCAGAACGCCGATAGCAGGGTAAACATTGTCTCGGCTGGTAGCCTGAACGCCGGGCGGAGCGTCGAGGTCCGCAGCGGCGGCACGATGAGCATCGACGGCGCGATGACGACTCCGCTGTTCAACAGCGTCGGCACGACCAACCTCAATGCCGGCGCCACCGGCTCGATTGCGACGTTGAACGTCTCTGGCGGCACGACCACGATCAAGACCGGATCGGGCTTTGGATACACCAACGTCAACGTCATCGGCGGCAGTAGCGCCGGCGGCAACCTGGCCGTCGACGACGCCACCGTGGACGTGACGGCCATGGTCGTCGGCACTACCGATCAGACTGCCGCCACCGCCACGATTACCGATTCGACGGTGACGGCCGGCTCGGTGGCCGTCCGCCGCAGCAACAGCGCTTTGGCGCCGAGCCTGCTGACGGTGGCCTCGGGCGGCGAACTGGTCTTGGCCGACACGGCCGCCTATATCGCCGATGTCGGCAGCTACGATACCGGGCGCTACGTGCTCAGCGCCGGCGGCAAGATCCACTTCACCAGCGAGATCGACCTGGCGACCTTCCACGCCCAGACCGAATGGAACGGCGGTGTGCTGGTGGTGGATGGCACGCTGACCAACTACCACAACCGCAACCTGGCGGCCGGACAAATCGTCGATTTCGGGTCCACGGGCGACCTGGCCTCCGGCAGCGCGAACCGCCTCTACCTGCGCGGCGGCGAGATCCGCTTCGGCGACGGGTACGTTCGCGACACCCGCCTGCAGATGACCGAAGACCTGGGCACGATCGTCGTCAGTGGCGGGGCGCTGAGCAGCATGCCCGGCACGATCTCGGCCAGTGTGACCTTACAGGGCGCCTTGGCCACTTGGAACACGGGCAATGCCACGCTTGGCTCGGGAACGGTCCTGGCGCTGGTTGATGGCGCCAAGGCCACCGTGGGGGTGGGCAAGTTCCTCAACGTCGATCAGGTTGCCTTCGGCGGCACGGGCGGTACGGTGGAACTGGCCGGCGGGTACCTGATCCACGGCGCCGCCGAATTGGCGATGGGCGCCGGGGCGCTGATCACCGGCAACGGCCAAGTGCTGGTCGGCTCGGCCGGCATCGACCTGGGCAGCACCGGCGATGAAGGCAGCCTGCTAGGGACCGGCGCGGGCCTGGTGGTTTACGGCGATATCCGCGGCAACGGTTCTGTAGTTAACACGACTGTCTACGGCAACGTCAGCGTCGGCCACAGCCCCGGGGTGATGACTATGGACGATACGACGCTCAGCGGCAGCAGCATCCTGGCTATGGAGCTAGGTGGTACGGACCAGTCGCTGTACGACCAGGTGGTCCTGCCGGGCCTGCTGACGGTGCAGAGCGGGGCGACGCTGGATGTGTCCTGGTACGACGGTTTCGAAGGCTCCCTGGGCGACACATTCACGCTCTTCAGCTTGGCTGGCGGCAGCATCAGCGGTACGTTTGACGTGATCCTGCCGACCTTCAGCGATCCAGGACTGAACTGGAACACCTCGGCCCTGTACAGCAGCGGCACGATTTCTGTGGTGCCCGAGCCGGCGACGATGGCCCTGCTGTCTATCGGCGGGCTTTTGATCCTGGCGCGCCGGCGGGGGCGGAGAGAACACGAATGACACGAATGGGGACGAATGAAGGCCAGGGACAGAAAGGATCACCACAGAGGCACAGAGGTCGCTGAGGCAAGGACGAGAACAAAAGCAGGAATCAGGCTCTGTTCTTCTACCTCGTTTCTCTCTGAGCCTCTGTGGTGAGTTGTATTGCTCACCACTCACAACTCACAACTCACAACTGACTTGACTGCGGCGTCAGGTACATCACCTTGCCCATGCGGCGCCAGCGGGCGTAGCGCTGGGCCAGGAGCGTCTGGGGCGTCAGCCGCTTGAGCTCGCGCAGGCTCTTGACGAGGTATCGCTCCAGGTGACCGGCCGCCTCGACGGGGTCGCGATGGGCGGCCCCCAGGGGCTCGGGGATGATGTCGTCGATCACGTCGAGCTCTTTGAGCTGGGGGGCGGTGAGCTTGAGGGCCTCGGCGGCCTCGGGGGCCTTTTCGCCGGTGCGCCACAGGATGCTCGCGCAGCCCTCGGGCGAGATGACGGAATAATAGGCGAAGCGGAGCATGGCGATGCGGTCGCCGACGGCCACGCCAAGGGCGCCGCCGCTGCCGCCCTCGCCGATGACCACGCAAACGATGGGCGTGGCCAGGCGGCTCATCTCCAGCAGGTTGCGGGCGATGGCCTCGGCCACCCCGCGCTCCTCCGAGCCCACGCCCGGATAGGCGCCCTGCGTGTCGACCATCGTCACCACCGGCAGGTGGAACTTCTGGGCCAGTTGCATCACGCGAAGGGCCTTGCGGAAGCCCTCCGGATGCGCACAACCGAAGTTGCAGGCGACCTTTTCCTTGGTGTCGCGGCACTTTTGCTGGTCGATGATGACGGCCTTCTCCGTGCCGATCGAGCCGATGCCCGCGATGATGGCCTTGTCGTCAGCGAAGCGGCGGTCGCCATGAAGCTCGACGAAGTTCTTGACGATCTGGGCGATGTAGTCTTTGGCCAGCGGGCGGGCGGGGTGGCGGGCCACCTGCACCGTTTCCCACGCCGTCAAGGCTTCGTAAGTCTTGCGCAGCAGCCCCGTGCGCTGGGCGCGGATCTGGTGGATCTCGGAAACGTAATCGCGGCCGGACTTGGCCTGGGCGGCCTCGAGCTCTTCGATCTGCTTGTGCAGACGGAGAATGGGCCTCTCGAAAGGCAACTGGTAGCCGCCGGCGATTCCGTCATTGTCAGCCATGCGAAAACCCGCTACTAAAAAGGACGCCCTGAGCGTCCTGGTCCATTTTCCTGCCCCTCAACGTATCGCACGCGGGGCGGGCAATCAAGCGAAATCCGGCCGCGGCGGCGGCTTCAGGCGTCAGGCCTCGGACCTCAGACTTCGGACCTCAGGCCTAAGGCCCGCCAGTGGCTGCGGGGAGCGCCCGAAGTCTGGAGCCCGAGGTCTGAGTACGTGTTTTTGGTGGATATTGCATATCGCATATTGGATATTGAAGCCATGGCGCGGAAGGGCATCAAGCATGTGACCGTCGTCGGCGTCGGCCTGCTGGGCGGCTCGGCCGCCCTGGCGATCAAGGCCCACGATCCGCGCGTGATCGTCGCGGGCGTCGGGCGGCGACAAGCCAGCCTGGACGAAGCATTGCGCGTCGGGGCGATCGACACCGCACACATGGACCTGGCCGAGCCGGCCGGGCGGACGGACCTGGTGATTCTAGCCACGCCGGTGGGGGCCTTTGAAGGGCACCTGCGCACGCTGAAACGCTCGCTGCGCAAAGGCGCCCTGGTGACTGACGTGGGCTCGACCAAGGCCGTGGTCGTCCGAACTGCCCAGCGAATCCTTGGCAAGGGCGGACCCTTCGTCGGCAGCCACCCGATGGCCGGCAGCGAGGTCAGAGGCGTGGCCTTTGCCCGCGGCGACCTGTTCCACAACGCCACGTGCATCATCACGCCCACGCCCGACACGCCGCCGGCGGCCGCTGGGACCATCGAGCGACTCTGGCGCGACCTGGGGATGCGCACGGTCCGCATGAGCCCGGCCGCCCACGACCGCGCAGCTGCCCGCGTCTCGCACCTGCCTCACCTGCTGGCGGGACTGCTGATGATGCTGCCCGATGACAAGGACTTGAACATCGCGGCCACCGGTTTTCGCGACGCGACGCGCCTGGCCGGCGGCGACGTCGAGATGTGGCGCGACATCCTGCTGACTAATCGCTCCGCGGTTCTGGCGGCGATGGAGACCTTCGAGCACGACCTCATGCGCCTGCGCGACCTGATCGACCTGGGTGACGCGCAGGGCATCGCGCATTTTCTGGCCGAGGCCAAAACCCGCCGCGACCAAACCATCGCCAAAGCCCTCGCCGACCGCCGCGTCGCCATGGAGTAACCCGGCATCATTCCGGGTGCGATGAAGTCTCCCATGGCGGGCAATCCAACTCTGCTGCGGCCTCGTTCACGTGACGGTTGCCGCGTGAGAGACGGCTTGCCAGGTAGCGCGGTTGAATTGCTCTTCATTCTCAAGCGACATCTCGTGCGCGGAGAAGTAGTACATCAGGTGGTCCATCGGCAGGGCGAAGGCGCGGTCGACCACGGACAGGTAGTTGGCCAGGTCCTCGTTTCGGTGGCGCTGGGCCTCCAGGAGGAACAGGGTCTTCTTGCCTGCGGCCGACAAGACCGGATGAAAGACCGCGTGAGTCTGGAAGATCGTGTTCTTCATGCGGTGCATCTGGTGCGTCTGGTCTCGCAGGTGGCCGTCGGCGCCGAGGTAGTCGATGTGCCGCGTGCGGGCGAAAACCTCCGCCAGGTGCAGGGCGCCGGCTTCGGCGAACATGCTGACCGTCAGGGCCGGGCGCAGGCTCTTGGCCAGGGCGCTCATCTCGTCGAGAAACTCGATCACCGACTGCGTCGGCGGGCGAGGCTCGTCCCAGATCAAGCCGTCGAACTCAAACATCGTGAGCATCAGCCGCAGCGTCTCTTCGTAGTGCCGTCGCAGCTCAGGCCGGGCCGGGTCGCAGCAGCCCTGCTGCTCCTGACCGGCCATGGGCAGGTCGCGATGCTCCAGTGTCCAGCTTGAAAAGCCGTCAAGCCAGCCGGCCGTCAGACCGCCCCAGCGGTTGGGCACGGCATGCACCTGCAGGCCGCAGCCATGGGCCTGGCGAATGAAGTTCTCCAGCCGCTTGTGGTGCCAGTTGGTCAGTTGCTCTTCCTGCACGCAGACCGACACGGCGTGCGTGCCGATGGATTTCATCTGTTCCAGGTCGGCCTCGATATGCCGCCGGAGCAGGCAGTGATTATGCGGCGCATAGTAATAGCAGTTGATCAGCATGACAGCCTCAGGGGGGAACCGCCCCGTCCACTCGCGGGGGCTTGGGCCAGGCCGGGGCGTTGGCGTCGCCGCGATAGTCGCTGTTGGCGCGCGTGTCGATCTGCATAGTGCCTTCGGCCTTGGCGAGGGCCTTCTTGGCCTCGAACGTCGCGGCCGACTGGCCGGGGTTGAGGTACCACCGGCTGTCGACGTGCTGGCTGCGGAAGATCTCCAGGGCCTTATTCACCAGGTCCGGATGCGCCGCAGCCACGTCGCGCTGCGACGCTACATCGTCGATCGTGTCCCAAAGCAGCACGGGGTTGTCCGGGTGCTCGCGCCAGGCAAACCAGCGGCCCATGCGGACAGCCTGGGCGTGCGGGGCGTGCGTGCCGCTTTCCCAGTACAGAAACTCGTGCGCCTTCTGCCGGTCGGGTCGCCCTTGCAGCAGCGGCACGATGCTGATGCCATCGGTGGCGGGCGGTTCCTGTATGCCGGCCAGTTCCGCCAGCGTCGCCGGCAGATCGTACAGTGCGGTGAGGTTCTCCGTCGTGCCGGGGGCGACGCGCCCCGGCCAGGTGATGAACATCGGCACGCGCACGCCGCCTTCCCAGGAGATGAACTTGCCGCCCTTCCACGGGCCTTTGTTGTGAAAGAGCGGGTCGTCGTCGTAGCGCGGTCGGCCCATGTAGCCCCAATGCGAATAGCCGTTGTCGCTGGCGAAGATCACCAGCGTGTTGTCCAGCCGCCCCTGCGCGGCGAGCGTGTCCAGCAGCCCGCCGACGTGGCGGTCGAGGTGGTCGATCATCGCCGCCCACTCGCGGTTCTTCTGCGGCCAGGGCTTGTCCCGGTAACGCCCCAGGTCCGGCGTGATCAGCGGACCGTGCGGAATCTGAGTGGCGTAGTAGAGGAAGAAGGGCGCCTGGCCTCGGGCCGTGGCGTCCAGAAACGCCATCGCCCGCTGATAGCAGAGGTCCTCGGAATTCTGTGCCGCGGTCGCGTTGGCGACGCCGCGCGGGATCAGCTTGCCCGCGGCATCGTACGCGTTGAGTATCTTGTCTTCCCCGTCGCCGTTGTGGCGATAGGCATGGTCCATGTCGAAGCCGTAGTTGCCGCGGATCGGCGCCGGCCGGCCGTTCTCGTAGAGGTAATGCGGGTAGTAGGTGTGGGCGCTGGCCTGGTCGTAGAACCCATACGCGACGTCGAAACCTTTCTTCTCCGGCGCCCCGTCCGTGCCCGGCAGGCCGATGCCCCACTTGCCGACCATGCACGTGGCATATCCGGCGGCCTTGAGTGTCTGGGCGATCGTCACATCGGCCCTCTCAAGGTGGTCCTGCCCGCGGGCGGACGCGTTGGTGCGGACGCGGCAGTGGCCCATGTGCATGCCGGTCATGAGGCTGGCCCGGGCGGGGGCGCACTCGGGCGAGCCGCTGTAGGCCTGCGTGAACTTCAGCCCTCGCCTGCAAAGCCCGTCGAGGACCGGCGTGTCGAACTGCCGCTGGCCGAAGCACCCCAGGTCGCGATAGGACAGGTCGTCGGCCAATATCATCAGGATGTTCGGCCGGCTCTGGGCCAGGGACGGTTCTGTCATGGCTGCGCGCTCCGCGGCAGCGGCAGGCAGGCCGATTCCAAGCTTGGGTTCCTCCTGAGGCTGGCCATCCCGACTCCTTATTTGTGCCGCAATGATAGGCGATTGCATAGGGTGCGTCAATTTTACAGGCTGCGAACTTCTCGCTGCGGAGACGCTGTCAATTCAACCGTCCGCCAACGCCTCGCGCGCTGCCTGTGGGCTCATACCGGCGATCAGGAACTCTTTGCGAGGATTCGTCGGGCCGCTGACCAGCGTCACCGCCCGGCGGTCGAGGCCCAGAGCCTTGGCGAGAATGGCCGCCACGGCCGTATTGGCCTTGCCTTTCTCGGGCGGGGCGGAGGTGGCAATTTTTAAGGCGTCGCCCAGGACGCCGACGATCTTGTCCCGCGACGAGCCGGGCACGGCCTTCACGGCGATCACGCACCCGCCGGAGACGTCGCGAATGTCGAGTTGTTCAATCCCCTTCATCTCATCACAGGTTCGCGAAGTTCGCGTTGTTCGCGGCTATCGTCTACAGCCGCCCGGACTGCTTGGCGTATTGGAAGATGCCGCCGGCCTCGATGATCTCGGCCACGTCGCCCAGGCTGGCCAGTTCGTGATTACGGCCGGTGGTCAGGTTGCGCAGGACGTTGGCGGCGATGTCGATCTCGACTTCGTCGCCGGTGGCGACCTGATCGACGAGGCGGCGCTGCGTTTCGAGGGGCACCACGTACGCGCCGTTGACGCTGTTGCGATAGAAGATGCGGGCGTAGCTTTCGGCGACGACGGCGCGGCCGCCCGCTTCGGCGATCGCCAGCGGGGCGTGCTCGCGGCTGGAGCCGCAGCCGAAGTTGCGTCCGGCCACGATCACCGCGAACTCGCTGGTGAACTCGCCCTTCTTGACGAAGGGCACGTTGCCCTTGGGCAGGCCCGACTGCACCGGCGGCACGCCGCTCATGGCGTACATGCCGAAGTATTTGCGCTCGGCCGGGTCGGACGGATTGTAGCTGAGGTACTCAGCGGGAATAATCTGGTCGGTGTCGACATTATCGCCGACGACGAACGCTTTGCCGCGGATGATTCTGTCCATGTCTGCAATTCCTGTAAAAGCTTTCACGCATTAAAGCAGATTTTGCCGGCCGGTGGAAGAGTTCGAAGTTCGAAGATCGAAGTTCGAAGTGGAAAACGCTTCGGCCGGCGATACACTAGCGGCCGGAGAATGCGTATGCTTGAAAACTTCGCCGACCGACTGCTGGAGGCCATCGAGCGCAAGGGTTCGCCTGTGTGCGTGGGCCTGGACCCCGTCTTCGACCGCCTGCCGGCGCCGCTCAAGACGCTGGGGCCTGTCGAGGCGGTGGAGACGTTCTGTGGCCGCGTGCTACAGATCGTCGCGCCTCTCGTGCCGGCGGTGAAGATTCAGTCGGCGTACTTTGAAGCCCTGGGAGCGGCGGGCGTGGGCGTTTACTTCCGGATGATGGCCCAGGCTCGCAAGCTGGGGCTCATCGCCATCGGCGACGTGAAGCGCAACGACATTGGCCCGACCGCCGAAGCGTATGCCCGCGGGCACCTGGCCGGACCGGATGCGGCCGACGCGATCACCGTCAACGGCTACCTCGGCAGCGACGGGATCGAGCCGTTCATTGCCGCGGCGGCGGCAGGCGGGGCGGGCATCTTCGTGCTGGTCCGCACGAGCAACCCCTCGGCCCCGCAGGTGCAGGACATTCGCGACGAGCAGAAGACGCCCGTTTACGATCACATGGCGCGGCTGGTGGCGAAGCTCGGCGGCTCTGACGGGCGCGTCGGGCGGCGCGGGTACAGTTGCGTCGGAGCGGTGGTGGGGGCCACGTACCCCGACGAGGCCCGCGCGCTGCGGCAGGTGATGCCCCAGCAGATCGTGCTGATTCCCGGCTACGGAGCCCAGGGCGCATCGGCGGCCGACTGCGCCGCGTCGTTCAAGGCCGACGGCACCGGCGGGATCGTCAACGCCAGCCGGTCTGTCATCTTTGCGTACCAGAAGAACACGGCTGGCGCCTGGGAAGACGCTGTGGGCTACGCCGCGACCGAATTCGCCAAGGAAATCGCTGAGGCCGTGAAACGAAAGTAAATCAGCTTTGCCACAGAGATCACAGAGAACTCAGAGAAAACAAAGAGAGTTTTTCATTCCTTCTCTGCGTTCTCTGTGATCTCTGTGGCGATATCTTCTTGCTCCGATGCCAAAACGTAATACACAACTGTTTGCCCTGAAGGACCCGCCGGCGGCGGAGCTTGACGTTGCCGGCGCGCGGTATCGGCTTGTGCGCGTCTTCAAGCACGATTTCTACGCCATGACGAGCCTGTACGAGGCCGCCGCAGCGCAGGCTCGCTATCCCAAGATCGTCGTCAAGTGCGGACGCATGCAGCCGTTTTGCGGGCTGCCGCTGCAGGCGCTGGGGCAATGGCAGCGGGGGCACGAGCAGGCGATCTACAAGGCGCTGGCGGGCGTGGCGGGCGTGCCGGCGTGGGTGGGCCTGGTGGGCGACTGGGGCTACGCCATCGAGTACGTGCCGGGGCTGCCGCTGGACCACGTCGAGAGCCCGCCGACGGGCTATTTTGATCGAATGCGGCGCCTGCTCGACGACGTGCACGCCCGTGGCGTGGCGTACAGCGACGGCAACAAGCGGTCCAACATGCTCGTCGGCCCCGATGGCGAGCCGTACCTGATCGACTACCAGATCTCCTTCCGCCGCCGCAGCGACTTGCCCTGGCCGCTGAGAGCGATGATCGACCGCGCGGCTGACTATTTCATGCGGAAAGACATCTATCATTTATATAAGCACAAGCGGCGGATGAGCCCCGGCGAACTGACGGCCGAGGAGGATGAACTTTCACGCTGGCGCAGCGGGCTGCACGCCTTGCACCGGCGGTTCACCAAGCCGTACCGGGCGATCCGCCGGCGGTTCCTCAAGACGCAGCATCAGTCCGGTCGACTGGTCAGCCCCAGCGCGGCGATGGAAGACCACCATCAGCCCGAAAAGGCGACCTGGCGGCAGGACTGAGCGGTTGTGTGGCACGGGCGTCTCGCCCGTGCTCTTAGGTGGCATGGCCGTCTCGGCCATGCTTTTGGATTTCCAGGGTAAGGGATGGATAGTCGAGATGGGTGCCACGCACAACTCCGTTGTGCGTGTCCCTGATCTCTGACTCCGGTTCGGGGAGCATGGGCGAGACCTGTCCCTTGGGGACGCCCATGCCACAAATATGAAGGCGATGGTGCTTAACGCGATTGCGCCGATCGAGAGCAGCCCGCTGGTCCTGGCGGATGTGCCCGATCCCCAGCCGCTGCACGGGCAAGTGCGCGTGCGCGTGAGTTGCTGCGCGATCTGCCGCACCGATCTGCACGTCATCGAAGGCGAGTTGCCACAGCAGAAGCTTCCTGTCATTCCCGGCCACCAGATCGTCGGGCGCGTCGACGCGGTGGGCGAGGGCTGCTCGCGGTTGGCCCTCGGCCGGCGCGTGGGCGTGGCGTGGCTGCGGCACACGTGCGGGCATTGCGAGTTCTGTTCGGCCGGCCGCGAGAATCTCTGCGCGAGCCAGCAATTCACCGGCTATCACGAGAACGGCGGCTATGCGCAGTACGCCGTGGTGGACGAGGATTTCGCCTACGAGATTCCCGACGGCTTTGAGGACATCCAGGCCGCGCCGCTGCTGTGCGCGGGGATCGTCGGCTACCGCGCGCTGCAGCGGGCCAATCTGCCACGGGGCGGGACGCTGGCGATCTACGGATTCGGCAGCAGCGCGCATGTGATCTTCCAGATCGCGCGGCACCGGGGCTGCCGCGTGTTCGTCGTGACGCGAGGCGTCTCGCACGCGCAGCTTGCGCGCGAGATGGGGGCCGCTTGGGCGGGCGCATCCGCGGCCGACATGCCGGAAAAGGTCGACAGCGCAATCGTCTTCGCCCCGGCCGGCGAGCTGGTGCCGGCGGCGCTGTTGCGGCTCAAGAAAGGCGGAACGCTTTCGCTGGCGGACATCTACATGACGCCGATCCCGCAGATGGACTACCAGCAGTGCCTGTTCTTCGAGCGGGACGTTCGCTCGGTGACGGCCAACACGCGCCAGGACGGGCGCGAGCTGCTGGCCGAAGCGGCGGCCATCCCCATCCGCCCGCATGTCACGACGTATCCTCTTGCCGAGGCCAACCGTGCCTTGCAGGACCTCAAGGCCGACCGCATCAACGGCACGGGCGTGCTGATAGTAGCCAGTAATCAGTGAATCAGTAACCGGTAATCAGGAACCATCTCCGGTCAAGTTTCCAAATCTTTCAAGCCGATGTAACCAACGGCGCTGCCGACTGCACGTCTGAAGTGGAGTCGGTATGAATAAGGTATTCGACATCTTGGCGGCCATGACGGAAGTGGCGATTTTCGTCGCCGCGGCGGCTGCGGCGCTGATTGTCGTTGCTCGAATGGCAAGGTAGGCGCCCGCGCGGGTGGTGAAAATGGGGACAGTCCCGCACGGCGGGACGGTCCCCGTTTTCACAGATACCGCGCCACCAGGGCGGGCAGTTCCAGCAGAGACCGGATGCGGTGCCGCGGGCGGATCCAGCGGCTGGTGCGTCCGGCGGGGCTCTTGAGGATCGAGATCATTCCCAGCCGATTGGCGCCCCAGACGTCTGCAATGAGCGAGTCGCCGACGAACATGGCCTGCTGGGGTTGTATGTTCAGCGCCGCCAGGGCCTTGCGGAAGATGCGCGAATCGGGCTTTCGGTACGACACGTCGCACGAGTAGACGCGCAGCGGAAGCAGGTCCAGCAGATTTTCGCTCGCCAGGTGCCGATCGAGCGTTGGCCCGGGGACAAACGTGTTGGAAACCACCGCCAGGTTCAGGCCGCAGTTGCGGAAACCTTCCAGCATCTCGCGCGTTCCGGGTTCGACGGTCGCACAGGCGCTGAGAGGCTGATACCATCGCCAGGCCAATTGATCGAGTTGCGCGGCTGTGAGCGTTTGCCCGAGATGTCCGCCGAGTCGCTTGAGCAGGACCCTTGCGTCGAAATCGCGATGCAGCAGGCGGTTGGCTACCAGCCGCCAGCGAAGCTGGCCGAGCATCAGCCGGTGGAATCGTCCGAAATGCGGCAGCGGCTGGCCCAGCTCGCGCAGGTATTCGTACGCGGCGGCAGCGCCTTGGCGGAAGAGACCGGGCAGATCCACTTTGCCGAAGTCCAGCAAAGTCTCGCCCAGGTCGAATAGGATACTGTTAAGGCGCATTTGCATGATCGTTTGTCGAGTGTCGCTGCCTCCGCGTGTGACGAAGTATATGTCGCCGGCCGACTTGCTGTCAACGGAGCTAGGGCTTAGGTCGTAGGTCATAGGGTAGGGATCGATATCAGGCTCTGGTAAATTTGCCCCGACTCTGCCCCATGACCTAAGACCTGCGACCTTTCTCCTTGCGTTTGATTTGCCGGGCCGCTAGAGTACGCAACTTCGCAAACACTGAGCTCGAAAGCTGGAGAGACTGATGGCTGACTACAAGGATTTGAACCGTAAGGTAATCAAACTGGGCAAGCAGGTGGTGCGCATGTGCACCGAGGCCGGCAGCGGGCATCCCTCAAGCGGCCTGGCGCTGGTGCACCTGACGACGGCCCTGATGTACCGCGTCATGCGGTACGATCCCAAGAACCCCTGGAACACCGGCGCGGACCGCCTGGTGCTCTCGGAAGGTCATGCCGTGCCCGTGGTCTATGCGGCGTACTGCGACCTGGGCGGCGTCGTCGGCACGCAAGACCGTCCCAGCGAACTGAGCTTTGACGACGCCCTGACTCTGCGCGACGCCGACAGCGTGCTCGACGGACATCCCAACCCGGCGCGCGGCATGCCCTTCTTCGATGCGGCCACCGGCTCGCTGGGGCAGGGGCTTTCGGTCGCGGCCGGTCTGGCCTGCGGCGCCCGCCTCAACGGCAGCGACAAGGTCATCTACGCCATCATGGGCGACGGCGAAAGCCGCGAAGGGCAGATATGGGAAGCCCTCGATTTCATCGTCGATCACAAGCTCACCGCCGTTAAAGCCATCTTCAACTGCAACGGCCAGGCCCAGAGCGATTACGTCTCGGGCCAGCAGTCGGCCGAGACGCTGGCGGCCAAGCTCAAGGCCTTCAACTTCGACGTGCGCGTCATCGACGGGCACAACTTCGATGAGATTTTCGCCGCCCTCAGCGCGGTCCCGGCCGGCAAGCCCATCGCCATCGTCGCCAAGACCGTCAAGGGCTGGGGCGTCAAGGAACTGCAGAAGCACACGTATCATGGCAAGCCGCTGGAGGCCTCGCAGCTCGATCAGGCCTATGCCGACCTCGACGCGATGGCCGCACAGCTTGGCGTGGCCGACGTGCCCGATTCGCCGGCTGTGGAACT
The DNA here is from genome assembly GCA_021371965.1 of Planctomycetaceae bacterium. The sequence continues at coordinate 47,350 of JAJFVE010000122.1, read as the reverse complement.
GACGGCCCCCAAGACCGTCGAAATCCCCGGCGAAGGCCCGGTCTCGGCAGGCGATTGGAATGTGGCCCTGGAAGCGGCCGGTCTGGCGGCGGTCATCGAGAAGAAGAAGATTTCCACCCGGCGCGCCTACGGCGTGGCACTGCGGGCGATCGGCGCCGACGTCCGCGTGACCGCCCTCGACGGCGACGTCAAGAACTCCACCCACGTCGACCTGTTCGCCAAGGCACATGCCGACCGCTTCTTTGAAGGGCGCATCGCCGAGCAGAACATCATGTCGGCCGGCGTCGGTCTGGGCGCCAGCGGCAAGATTCCGTTCGTGTCCAGCTTCGCCAAGTTCCTGGTCCGCGGTTACGACCAGCTCGAGATGGCCGCCATCAGTAACGCCAACGTCAAGTACGTCGGTTCGCACGCGGGCATTTCGCTGGCGGCCGACGGTCCCAGCCAGATGGCCCTGCCGGACCTGGCGTTCATGCGGGCCTTCGCCCACAGCCGCCGCGCCGACGGTCAGCCGGCCGTCCGCGTCTTCTGCCCCAGCGACGGCGTCAGCGCCTTCAAGCTGACCGAGCTGATGGCCAACACCGACGGCATCTGCTACATGCGGACGCACCGCCCCGACGTGGACGTGCTGTACAGCCCCGACGAGACGTTTGAAGTGGGCGGGTTCAAGCACCTCATCGACGGGCAGGACCTCCTGATCGTCGCCAGCGGGTACATGGTGCACATGGCCCGCCGCGCGGTGCAGATCCTCGAAGAAGACAGCGGCCTGTCGGCCGGTTTGATCGACGCCTACTCGATGCCGCTCAAGACCGACGAGATCCTCCGCATCGGCGACGACTGCCGCGGGCAGATCCTCGTGGTCGAGGACAACTACCTCGGCGGCTTCGCCGACGAGATCACCGCAGCCGCCGCGGCCAGCGACCTGGGCGTCACCGTCAGCACGCTGTACGTGCAGGAAGTGCCCAAGAGCGCCAAGACGCCCGAGGACATCCTGGCGATGGCCAACCTGACCCCAAGAGAAATCGCCACCGCCGGCCAGAAGATGTTCGACCAGTCGTAGGCGAAGCGATCAATCCTGATTCCCCCGCGAGCCCGGCGTAAGAACCGGGCTCGCTTTTTTCCTGGCTTGGCCGGGATAAGGTTGCGCGACTGCGTCCCGAAGGGATGCACAGGACATAGCCGGGGCGAAGCCCCCGGAAAGCGTCTCGCTACTGCTTCAGAAAATTCCGCAGCAGGTCGTGGCCGACTTCCGTTAAAAAACTTTCGGGGTGATATTGCACGCCTTCGGTGGGGTGGGTCTTGCTGCGGATACCCATCAGTTCGTTCTGGTCGACCGTCCAGGCGGTTTGCTCGAAGTCGCTGTCGAGGCCGTCGGGGTCGACTACCAGGCTATGGTAGCGTGTGGCGGTGAAGGGGTTGGGCAGGCCTGCCAGCACGCCGCGGCCGTCGTGGCGGATCTCGCTGGTCTTGCCGTGCATCAAGCGGCCGGCGCGGATCACCTTGCCGCCGAAGACCTGGCCCATGCACTGGTGGCCCAGGCACACGCCCAGGATCGGGATCTTGCCGTGAAAGTGCGTGATGAAGTCGCAGCTATACCCCGCCTCGTTGGGCGTGCAGGGGCCCGGCGAGACGATCAGGTGCGTGGGCTTGTATTCTTCCTCGACTTGCCCGGGCGTGATGACATCGTTGCGGAAGACGTGAATTTCCTGGCCGCTGCCGAGCTCGCCGATGCGCTGCACGAGGTTGTAGGTGAAGCTGTCGTAATTGTCGATGACGACGATCATGGCAGGATGGTAGCCTCAAGCGAGAACATGGTCAAGGGTGGCACGCACAACTCCGTTGTGCGTGTCCCTGAACTTAACGGGCGAAAGACCACGCGCAACGGAGTTGTGCGTGTCACCCGGGCGCGCTGAAGATAAGAAACCACAGGCTGGAAAGCCTGTGCCACTTAGTCTTCGACTGCGATGACTTTGGTCACGCCGGGGACTTGCTGCTTGAGATGGCGCTCGACGCCCATCTTCAGCGTCATCTTCGCGCCGGGGCAGCCCTTGCAGGCGCCCTGCAGTTTCACTGATACGACGCCTTCGTTGTCTACGCCGACCAGTTCGATGTCGCCGCCGTCGGCCTGGAGCATCGGCCGAATCCTGTCGATCACGGCGCCAACTTGTGTATCAATCGTCTGGTTGCCCGCTTCGTCTGCCATGGGGAAGCCTTTCCGGTCTGTTGCATATTTTGAAACCGCACCATTATAGGCCCCTCTCTCGCCCGAACAAGAGCCGGACCAATTTGATCTTCGTTTTTTGGTGGTGCCTCCGCCGCGACTTTCCCCCTGTGACGGAAAAGATCCTTTTTCTGCCCAAAACTGAATCAGGGAACCTACTATGCATGGCATCCGTTATAAGTGATACCCGAGGCGAAGGCGCCCGCCCGGGTCAAGAAGGATCCGAGCGCCTCGACAAAGGACAGCGACTATGACGAACTCACGGATTCCCCTGGTGGCGGCCGGTCTTGCGGTACTCATGTTTGGCGTACTGGGGGTCTGGCAATCGAGCGTGGCGATGGCTGGCGACGAAAAGGCGCCCTGTACCCAGCCCTGCAAAGACACCGCCGGGTGCAAAGCCTGCTGCAAGGACGACTGCAAGGCCTGCTGCAAAGACAGCTGCGCCGCGTGCTGCAAGGACAAGGGCAAGTCCTGCGCCGCGGAAAGCATGTCCTGCGGCGCCTGCAAGCCCAAAGAGGGCGCCACGCCCACCGAGGCAAAATCTGCCTTCGCCAACACCAAATGTCCGATGATGGGGTCTAAAATTGATGCATCGAAGGTGACGCCCGCGCTGACCCGCGAGTTCAAGGGTCAGAAGGTCGCCTTCTGCTGCGGCGGCTGTCCGGCGGCCTGGGACAAGCTTACCGACGCCCAGAAGCAGGCCAAGCTCGATGCGGCGAAATAAGCAGATAGCTATCAGCTATCGGCTGTCAGCTATCAGCGAGAGGAAATCCTCGTGCTGGTAGCTGACAGCTTCTATTCAAACAAGGAGAATTGCCATGACGGATATTTCCAGACGTGATGTCGTAACAGCCCTTGGGGCGGCGGGTACGGTTCTGGCGGCGGGCGGGGCCTTGGCCGAAGGGGCCGACGTGCGAAGCGACCCGGCCGTCACGCTCCAGCAGGGCTTCAAGGGCAGCGAGTACGTCCTGCCGCCTTTGCCGTATGACTTCAAGGGACTCGAACCGGCCTACAGCGGCGACGCGCTCAAGATTCACTACGAGAAACATCACGCCGGCTACGTCAAGGGGCTCAATGCGGCGATGACCGATCTGGCGGCCGCCCGCGACAAGGGCGACTTTGCACAGGTCAAGGCGTTGTCGCGCGACCTGGCGTTCAACGGCAGCGGCCACGTGCTGCACACGCTGTTCTGGCATTCGATGACGCCGGGTGGTTCCAAGCCGACCGAGTCATTGGCCAAGGCGATGACCGACAGCTTCGGCAGCGTCGAGGCGTGCCAGAAGCAGTTTGCGGCCGCCACCAAGAGCGTCGAGGCCAGCGGCTGGGGCGTGTTGGCGTACGAACCGCTGGCGCGCAAGCTGATCATCCTTCAGGCCGAGCGTCACCAGGACTTGACGATCTGGGGCGTGGCGCCGCTGCTGGTGTGCGACGTGTGGGAGCACGCGTATTACCTTCAGTATCAGAACAAGCGGCCGGATTGGGTCGACGCATTCGTCGGCAAATTGGCCAATTGGGAATACGCCGCGGCGCGGCTGTCGCTGTGCCTTTAGCGCGGTATGCGCTATTTGGTCAGTCGTTCGGGGCTGGGGTGCTCGCAGAACAGGTAGGTGACGCGTTTGGCGGCCTCGACTACCAGTTCCTGCTCGAGGACCAGGCCATAATCTGCGGCGGTGCTGGTCGGCGCGATGTCGACGGCCTCGATCGGCCATCCGTCGCGGCGGTCGGTCGGCCAGAGGCAGGCGCCGGTCTTGGCGTCGACGACTCTGACGCGCAGGGCCAGGTGCCCGTGCCACAGGTCGCTCTGATTGTCGTCCTTGAGCGACATGCGGTCGAACAGGACGTACATCACGAGATCAGCGCCTACCTGCCGCCCGACCTGGTCGACGCTGAGCTTTTCAAAGCCCGGGGTATTTTCGACTTCCTGCAGTTTATTGAAGGGGATGGTCGACGCGGCAACATTGTTTTCCATCAGGAACTTGTTGAGCTCGTTGGCGAACGTCCCGCGCGTTGCGTCGGACTTCAGACGCGAGTAGTAGTCGTCGGGAAAGACCAGGATCGTCTTGTTCTTGGGCACCGGATACAGCGCCGGATCGGTCGAGGCCGGCGTGAACATCTCAGCCCACCAACCCACCGCGTCCATGCAGCCGGCGGTACAGGTCAGCATCGCGCCCAGCATGGCGATCGTGATGGCTCGAAAGCGCCTCATTCCATTTCTACCTTGTGCGTGTAGAACTTCTTCACCAGGCCGTCCGCAAAGGCCTTTTCCGTCTGGTAGCGGACGTCGTTTTCAGTGCGGTTGACCTTTACGCCGTTGCCGCCGGGGAACAGTGTGCGCATGTTGGTGTTGCGCCACTGGCAGGCCTTGGATTCTTCTTCCGTGGTGCTGTAGAGCGCCACGTCGGCGACGATGCGGCCGCGCACCAGGTCAAGCGACCCCACCTCGCGCGTCGAGAAATCTACCAGGGCCACGTACAGCACGTAGTCGGCCCCGAAGAGCTTGCCGAACTTGGTCTTCTCCATCGAATCCCAGTGGATGTCGCTGTCCTGCTGTTCGAGGACGATGCGCGGATCGACGACATTGGCCTTCTTGAGCTTGGCGCGAATTTCCTCGGCCACGACCGTCGCCAGTTCCAGCCGCGCCATCGGGTACTCGTACTGGACGGCCTGGTCGGCGAAGATCACCACCGCCACGCGCTTGCCTTCGAGCTTGTCGAACTCGGCGTGCACGGTCTTGACGGGGGCCTTGGCCATCGAGTACAGCGTGAAGTCGCGAACGTTGGTGCATCCGCCGCAACTGGCCATCACGCATGCCGCTACCGCCGCACAGATGTGTCTGTTCATGGCGTCACCTTCCATGGCGGTGGGGCACAGCCTTCCCAGACTGTGCTCGTCACAGGCGCGAAAACCTGTGCCACCCGTCTTGTCCGTTATTTTACCGGCAACTTTCCCGAAAGCAATCCTGTTACCAGAACCCAAAGCCAGCCCAGGGTCATGAGTCCCACGGCTGCCGCCAGCCACCACGGCGAGGGGTCGATCCATCCCCAGGCGTCGCGGGCCCAGCCCAGTTCCACAGCGCCGATGCACGACAGGGCAACCAGCCCGCTGAACAACACCACCCCGAAAGGATGGAAATTGAAAGCCTCGACGACGTGCCCGCGACCCATCGCCATCATCGAGCGCGTCATGCCGCAACCGGGGCAGGGCAGGTGCGTGTTGACGTAGAACGAGCACGGCGGCATCGGCACGCGGCTGGGCAACTGGAAGCACGCGGCCGCCAGCACCGCCAGGCACGGCAGCAGAAGCGCCAATCCGCGCAATCGGATCGCGCGCGCCGAAGGCAGCGTCTGGGGCAGCGGCGGGGGATCGCTTCGATTGTCGATCGCGCTGACGGTCATGGCATTCTCAAATCCCGCAGGGGTTAGATCAAGGATAACAGCAATAGCCTCGCCGTTCCACAAGGCATTCTCTACCGTTGCGGCTGCACTGACGCGGGGCTCGTTCCTCCCAGTTCCAGCCGCACATATCCATTGTGAACGGTGTCGAAGCACTGGCGGGTCCGCAGGAGGTTCTGGAAAAAGCGCCTGGCCTTGTCGTCGGGGCCGGTTGGCCCGCGGTAGAGACCGCCGCCGCTGACGAGAGCGACCTTGGGATCGGCGGCGGCCACATAATCGGCCAGCGCGGGGGTGAACGTTCCGTGGTGCGGCAGCACGAGGGCCGGGGCTCGCGGGCCTTGGCGCGCCAGCGTCTCCTGGGGCGCCGCGCCGATGTCGCCGGGCAGTATCACCGATGCATCATCGCACACGACGTGCAACACGAGCGAGGCGTCATTCTCCGACAGGCTGGCCGCACCCGCGGGCGGCCACAGCACCCGCACGCGCGTGCGGGCGTCCAGGGGCGCCTCGTCGCCGGCGCGGAGGCGCACCAGCGTCAGGCCGCGGCGGGCGATCTGGGCCATCAGATCCTGCTCGGGCTTGTCCACGGCGTCGCTGCCGAAAAACTCGTTGACGTAGATCGTGGGCCGGCAGCGATCGAGCAGCCCCGCAAGGGCGTTGAAATGGTCCGTGTTGCCGTGCGAGATGAAGACGGCTGAGGGATCCTTGATTCGCCGCTCGCGCAGGAACGGCTTGAGGATCTCCTCCCAGGCGTCGAAGCCGCTGCGCGTTCCGGCATCGATGACGGCCGTGGCGCCGCCCGGCGATCGCACGATGCAACACTGCCCGTTGCCCACCGCCAGCATGTGAAGCTCGGCCCGCTGGGGCAGGCCGGCCGCCCGCTGAGTCCAGAGCGTGGCGGCCGCCAGCAGCACCGCGGCCACGGCGCACCATGTCCAGCCTCGCTTGAGCCGGTGGCGAATCGCGAACAGGGCGATGACCGCGTAGCACAGCAGCACCCACCACGCCGGCACGGGGCGCAGTTCCAGGCACAGGCCCGGCAGGTAATTGCACCAGTCGACGACGACTGCCAGCCACCGCGAAAAGCACGCCGCCATTCGTCCCAGCAAGTGCGAGACATTGGGCAGCAGCATCGCCGCGGCCAGCGAGAGATAGCCCGGCACCAACACGGCCACCATCAGCGGCATGAGCAGCAGCGTCAGCAGGGCCGCATAGGGGCTGAAGAGTCCGAAGTGGTACGCCGCCAGCGGCGTGGTGACGAGGAAGGCGGCAATGCCCACAGCCGCCGCGTTGGCCGCCCAGTCGATCACCGCGAAGTTCAGCCAGCGCACGATCCGCTGGTTGTCGCGGAAGACGATCAGCCCGCGACGCTTCTGCCATCGCCACAGGAGCATCTCCCGCAGCGGGCGGTGCAACAGCAGCAGCCCGCCGACGGTGACGAAGCTCAACTGGAATCCCGCGGTGAAGAGCTGCAGCGGATCGACCGCCAGCAGGATGATCGCGGCCGCCGCCAGGGCGTTGAGCGCTGAATACGTGCGCCCGGCGATCAGCGTGATGCACAGGGCCGCGGCCATGATGGCCGAGCGCAGCAGCGGCGCCTGGGGCTCGGCGGCGAGCATGTAGGCTGTCAGCACCGCCAACACGACCAGGGCGGAGCGGCGCTGGTTGAGCATCGCCAGGCGGCAGAGCAGAAAGATGAAGCCCAGGAAGATGGCAAGATGTTGGCCCGAGATGCTCAGATAATGCGCGATGCCCGCCCGCATCATGGTTTTGTTGAGGCTGCGCAGCGCCGGGTCGCGCTCGCCCTGGACCAGGGCCACGAGCAGACTGGCGGCAGGTTCGTCGCTGGCCGCCAGCAGGTGCTGCCTCGTCATGGCACGCAGGCGCCACACGCAGCGCATGAAGGCGTTCATGTCCTGCCCGGCAAGGATTGCCACGCCGTCGGGGCCCGGGACGCTCATCCAGACCACCACGCCCTCGCGGCGGGCACGCTCGGACGGATCGTACTGGCCGGGATTGTTCGCCTGGCGGTAGCGGCCGATGCGCCCCATCAGCTCCAGGCTCTGCCCTGCCCCCAGCCGCGTGTCGGCCGCGTCTACCGTAACCTGAACCAGTCCGGAGGCGCCCTGCCAACCCTGTCCGGCCTTGGCGGCCGTGCATCGCAGGATAAATCGCGTGCGGGGACCGGGCGTGTAGCCCAGGGCGGCGTTGGCTGGCTGCTCGTGAATCTGCGGAGACGTTTGGACGACGCCGCGCAGCGTCGCCAGGTTCGCCGACTCGCCCGTGCCGCGCGCGATGTGATCGTCGGCCAGCGTGAAATAGCAGAACTGCAGGTACACCGCCCCGATGGCGGCGATGGTCGCCAGCAACCCGCCGGCCGTGATCGGCCAGAGGTGCCGCCGGCGGATAGTGACCGCCGCACCGGCGAGAGCGAGGATCCCGATGGCGGTGAAAACTCCGGCCGTCACCGGCAGATACCGCCCGACAGTGATGCCCAGCACAAACGCCGCCGCCACGCCCGCCAGCGGCAGGCGATGCAAGAGACCCTTGGAGCGGCCGCCCGGTGATGAAGGGGGAAGATCCGTCACGGGCGGGATTGTACCGAAAAACAGTGCAAAGTTCGAAGTGCGAAGTTCAAAGTCAGAGGGACGCCGATCTTCACAGTTAGCGGCGGAGCTTGCCACCGCGGGCTCGGCCGCTAACGAAGCCGAATTCAGACTTCGATCTTCAGACTTCTTTACGCGTCGCGCCCGATGGCCTGGGCGATGCGTTTGAGCTGACCCATCAGTTGCAGCAGCACGTCGGGCGTCAGCGACTGGGCGCCGTCGGAGAGGGCGTGCTCGGGGTCGTGGTGCACTTCCAGGATCAGGCAGTCTGCCCCGGCCGCCACGGCGGCACGGCTCATCGCCGGCACCAGGTGCGCGTGTCCGGTGCCGTGCGAGGGGTCCACGCAGACGGGCAGGTGCGTCTTGTCGTTGAGTTCGGGCACCGACGCCAGCGGCAGCGTGTTGCGGACGTAGTCCTCGAACGTGCGGATGCCCCGCTCGCACAAAATCACGTTGGGGTTGCCGGCATTGAGGATGTACTCGGCCGCCAGCATGAACTCCTCGAGCGTGGCGCTCATGCCGCGCTTGAGCATGACGGGCTTGTTGACGCGGCCGACGGCCTCGAGCAGCGGGTAGTGCTGCATGTTGCGGGCGCCGATCTGCAGCACGTCGGCGCACGCGGCCACCTCGTCAAGCGTCTCGACGCTGATGACTTCGGTCACGACGGCCAAGCCGGTCTTCTCGCGCGCCTCGGCGAGAATCTTGAGCCCCTCGCCGCGCAGGCCCTGAAAGCTGTAGGGGCTGGAGCGCGGCTTGAACGCCCCGCCGCGCAGGCCGATGCACCCAGCGGCCTTGACGGCGTCGGCAGTGCGAAGGAGCTGGTCGCGATTCTCGACGCTGCACGGGCCGGCGATCACGCCGATCTTCCTGCCGCCCAGGGGGAACTTGCCCGGGCCGATGGGGATCTGCGTGCGCGTGCGCTTGACCTCGGTCGAGGCCATCTTGTACGGCGCCAGGATCGGCACGATGCGGTCGACCATCGGCGCGGTTTCGATGGCTGTCTTGTCCACCGCGCGCTTATCGCCCAGGCACGCCACCACCGTGCGGTCGGTGCCGTGAATGACGTGCTCGCGCAGACCAAACTCCTGAACCAGATGCACGACGTGCTGCACCTGCTTTTCAGTAGCACCGGGCTTCATCACGACGATCATCAAGACACTCCAGGCACGTTAAGACTATACAAGCCCCGCGGCCAGCAACCGCCCCCGCTTCTTCATACGCCGACGACGCCAGGGAGAGTTACTTCACCAGGCGAAGGGCGAAGGGATACTTATAATCTTCGCCGCCAGAAACCTTTACGGCAGCCATAATGCAGAACACCAGATTTGCCAGCCAGATCAGCGGAAACAGGAACCGCAATCCAATGCAGAACAGGACTATTGCCGCAACCCAGGCGATAATCACAGTGATCTGGAAGTTCACGGCTTCCTTGCCGTTCTTGTCTACCAGCGGATTCTCGCGCTTGATCAGCCAGACGATCAAGGGGCCGAGGATACCGACAATGCCCAGAAGATGGCAGAGCATCGCCAGCGTGCGCGAGTCTTTGTCGCCGGGGGCGGCGGGGGGAGGGGTGGCCGGCGTTTCGGGGGTTGTCTGTGTCATACTCGTTTCCTTTTCTTGACGGGCCTTTGCGGGTTGTCCTCGCCACGAGGCATTACCGCGGTCGTTGTCTCATCGTAGGGCGCTTCATCGCCCGGGCTCGATCTTCTCCAGATTGCCCATGTAAGGCCTCAGGGCCTTGGGGACGTTCACCGAGCCGTCGGCGTTCTGGTTGATCTCCAGAATTGCGATCAGCACGCGCGGCGAGGCGATCACGGTGTTGTTGAGCGTGTGCACGAACTTGACCTCGCCGCTCTCGTCGCGATAGCGGATGTTCAGCCGCCGCGCCTGGAACTCATAGAAGCGGCTGGCCGAGTGCGTCTCGCCGTACCCGCCGCGCGAGGGCATCCAGGTCTCGATGTCGAACTTCTGCACTTGGCCCTGCCCCAGGTCGCCGGTGCAGACGTTGACGATGCGGTAGGGCAGTTCGAGCGCCTGGAGCACGTCCTCGGCGTTTTGCAGGATCTCCTGGTGGAGCGTGCGCGAGACGGCCTCGTCGTTGCGGCAGAGCACGACCTGCTCGACCTTGTCGAAGGAGTGGATGCGGTAGATGCCGCGCGTGTCCTTGCCGGCCGCCCCGGCCTCGCGGCGAAAGCACGTGCTCAGGGCGAAATACTTTCGCGGAAGATCAGCCGCCTGCAGGATCTCGTCGGTGTGGTACGCCGTCAGGGGCACCTCGGCCGTGCCGACCAGACTCATGCCGTCGCGTTCGACGAGGTACGCCTGTTCGCGCCCCAGCGGGAAATAGCCCGTGCCGTACATGACCTTCTCGTCCACCAGCACCGGCACGCTCATCAGCGTGTAGCCCTTGGCGTGCATCTGGTCGATCGCCAGGCGCAGGACGGCCTGGTGCAGCATCGCCCCGGCGCCTTTGAGGACGTAGTTCCGCGTCCCGGCCAGCTTGACGCCGCGCGGGATGTCGATGATGTCCAGCATCTCGCCCAGCTCGACATGATCCCTGGGGTTGAAGTCAAACTTCGGCGGCTGGCCGCAGCGGCGCAGCTCCACGTTCTCGGTGTCATCGGCCCCGATGGGCACTTCCGGCGCTGCCGGCTGGGGCACCAGCAGCATCAGCTCGTCGAACTTGGGTTCGAGCTCTTCGACCAGGGCAGCCAGTTCTTTGCCTCGGGCCTTGAGCTGCGCCAGTTCGGCGATGGCTTTTTGCTTCTGGTCGCCGGCCAGGCGCGCGATATCCTTGCCGGCGGCGTTCTGCCGCGTGCGGATATCTTGAATCTCGCGCCGCGCGTCGAGCAAGCGGGTGTCGATATCCAGCAGCGCCTGGATGTCCACGCTGAACTTCTTGTCGCGCGCGGCCTGAACGAACTTTTCAGGTTGAGCGCGGAGTTGTTTGATGTCGATCATGTTGGCATAACCCTACCTAAACCCGGTAGGGAATGCAATATAGCGCCCTGACCGTCTACTCGTCAGAATCGCCAAACGCGCTGGATGGTCCCGCCGGCGGCGCCGCCGTCGCGGGCGGGCCGGATGGCAAGGCCGTTGGGGCAGCCAAAGAGCCGGTGCCGTTGAGCGGCCGGTCTAAAGCCAGAGCGTCCGCTGCGACAGGAACCCCCGGGAGCGTTCCGGTAAGCACGGCCCCATAGCCCTTCCTCGGCCTGACGGTGCCGGGAGGAGCCATCACGGACCCGGATGGCCTGCCTGTCGGGGTTTGGGTGAAGGCTATGCCGCCGGTAACCGCGGCAATGCTCATCTGTTCCGTTCCAGGAATGACTTCGCCAAACAAGTCCCTTATCCCGCCGGAAGGCTGGGCGGATGTTTCCTGCCCTGTAAGTCCGGGAGAGATTTCCTCACCCGGGGCCGTGATGCCCGGGAAGGATGGAATCGCACTTGGCGGCAAGACCCCAGGCCCGGCAGGAACGATGCCTGTGCTGGCAGAAGGAGCAGCACGCCTGAAGGTAACACCCGGCACCATTACGGAGTTAACGCCTGGGTAGGCTGAATACGGCGGCGAAGAGACAACTCGCCCACGCGGGATCAACGTCGTGCTGGGCGCGGGCGTGCCCCATCGCAAAGTGACACCGGGCTGCGTGACCGTGCCAAGACTTGGAGCAGGCGGCGTCATGGCCGGGCTCGGCGGGTTCGAAGAGACAAATCGCCCCTGGGCCGTTGCGGTCAATGCCAGAATTAGGAAGACGGCGACCGAAGCCTTAGAGAGAGTGCCTGAAATAGACATTTTCGCTCCTCCTCTCCTCCATGCGCATTGTATGCCTGTATAATTGATGGTGCATTGGCGGCGGAGGGAGGCGGATGGGGATTTCGGTTATTTTTGTTGTTGACCCACGGTTTTAGGATTTTATAATCAACTGCAGTGTTCTGTGAACGATAGAAGCCAAACTTTTCGGGCCGGGAGCTTTGTGGTGACGGTTTACCTGACAAGAGGCCGTTCAGGTGTCTGAGCCCAGACACAAGGTGGTTTTGGCCAAGGACTGCCATTGGGGCAAGGCCAGGGCGCCGCAGGTAACCTGCCGATTGCAGGAGACGAGGATGCATTGAGCAAAACTCGCCTGCGGCGGCAAAACCGCAGGGTTGCGTGCTTGAGAAGTGGGCCCAGCGACCCACTTTTTTTGTTGTTTGGCGGCACAGGGACCGACCGCGACCGCGCGGACCGGGGGTTGACATAAGGAAGTAGCGAATGAATCAGGAACTGTTGAGAATCATCGAGGCGCTCTGCCGCGACAAGAACATCGACAAGGAACTGGTCTTCCAGGACCTTGAGGCCGCCGTCCGCTCGGCGATCCGTAAAGACAGCGTCGAGAGCGAGAACGTCACCGTGCAACTCGACCGCGTCAGCGGCGAGATCACCGCGACCATCAACGGCCAGCCCAAGAGCATCCGGGAGCTGGGGCGCATCCCCGCCCAGACCGCCAAGCAGGTGATTTTCCAGCGTCTGCGCGAGGCCGAGCGAGGCAGCATCAGCGACGAGTTCCGCCAGAGGCGCGGGCAGATCGTCACCGGGCGCACCGGGCGGTGGGAAGGCGGATCGATGATCGTCGACCTCGGTCGCACCGAGGCGTTCATGCCCCGCAGCGAGCAGATTCCCGGCGAGAGCTACCAGAGCGATCAGCGCGTCCGGGCGATGATCCTGGACGTGCGCGAGCAGCCCAACCAGGTGCGCGTGATTCTGTCGCGCACGCACCCGGATTTCATCCGCGCCCTGTTCGAGCTGGAAGTGCCCGAGGTGGCCGAGGGCATCATCGAGATCAAGGCCCTGGCCCGCGAGGCCGGCTATCGCACCAAGGTGGCCGTCGACAGCACCGACTCGAAAGTCGACGCCGTCGGCGCCTGCGTGGGCGTCCGCGGCAGCCGCATTCGCAACATCGTCGACGAACTGGGCGGCGAGAAGATCGACATCGTCCGCTGGAACGAGTCCAGCAAGGTGCTGATCGCCAATTCGCTCAAGCCGGCCGAAGTGGCCGAGATCGCCCTGTGCTTCGAGCTGGGGCGGGCGACCGTCGTTGTCGTCGAAGACCAGCTTTCGCTGGCCATCGGCAAGCGCGGGCAGAACGTGCGCCTGGCGGCGCGGCTGACGAACTGGGATATCGACATCCTGACGCCCAACGAGTTTAACGGCGCGCTGGACACTCTGGAAAAGGCCCTGCGCAGCGTCGAAGGCGTCGACGCCACCGTGGTCGACCAGATCGTGGCGATGGGAATGGTCAACGTGCTGGATGTCGACGAGGTGGGCGTGGGCCCGCTGGTAAGTGAAATCAAGATCGCTTCGGACCTGGCCAAGGCAATCGTCGCCCGCTGCGGCGAGGAAGCCAAGCGCGTGGCCAATGAGAAGGCCGTCGCCGATGCGGCCGCCAAGGCCGCCGGAAAGTCCGCCCGCGTTCGCGGAGCGGCGGCCGTCGAGCCCACGGCGGCGCCCGAACCGCCCGCCGGCGACAGCGCAGCAGCCGAGGACGAAACCCCTCCGCCGCCGGCGCCCCGACCGCCTGTTGAGCCTGAGCAACCATAAGAAACCGATCCGACGGCCGATTTCGCCGCCGGTACATGATGTGCTACAAACGCCGGGAGGCATCCTTGGCAAAGCGAAGAGTTTTTGAAATAGCCCGAGACCTGGGAGTCACCAGCAAGGCGATCTTGCACAAGTGCCAGGCCGAAGGCATCGATCTGGACAATCACATGTCCACGGTCTCGGTGGGCCTTGAAGAAACCATCACCGAATGGTTCAGCCAGGGCGCCACCGTCACGGCAGTCGAAACCACCGAGCCCGTCGACCTGGAGCGAGAGCATGCCGAGGCCACCAAGGCCCGGCGCCGCCGCGGCCGCAAGACGACCGAAGAGCCGGTAGCCGAAGAGCCCGCTGCGGTTGCAGAGGAGCCCGCGCCCGCCGAGGCGCCCGCTGAAGCCCCCGCCGAGCCCGAGACCCAAGCGGAAGCTCCCGCGGCGGCGCCTGCCGAGCCGGTCGTCGAGCAAGCCCCCACGGCCCCGGAAGCTCCCGAAGCGCCGCAGGCGCCCATCGAGCCTTCCGCGGAGGCTGCCCCCGAACCGCAGGCCGCTGAAGCGCCGCCTGCCCCCGACGCGACCGCACCCGTGGCGATCAAGGCCGCCGGTCCGCAGGTCGTGCCCCGCCCGGCCGTTCTCAAAGGTCCCAAGATCGTGCGCGTCGAGCGTCCCGAAGCGGTGGAATCGCCGCGCCGGCGCCGTCCGCCCATCGCCCGCCCCGGCGTCGCCGCGGCAGCGCCGCCGCTGCCCGGGGCGCCCAAGAAGATTCTGACCGCCCAGGAAGAGGAAGAAGAAGCGCGCAAGAGCGGCAAGAAGCGCAGTCCGCGGCGTCGAGGCCGCGGCACGGCTGACGGCGGCGACAAGCTCAAGGAATGGGGCAACGTCGACCTGGAAGAACGCTCGCTGCGCCTGGCGTCGGCTGGCGGCGGCCTGCGGCGTCACCGCGCCAACGTTACCCGCGCCAGCACCATCGGCGGACCCAACGTCAAGACCGGCCGCATCGAAATTGCCGAGCCGATCACCGTCAAGAGCCTTTCCGAGGCCACCGGCATCAAGAGCGTCGAGTTGATCAAGAAGCTGATGGCCCTGGGAACCATGGCCACGGTCAACCAGGTCATGCAGAAGGATGTGGCCGAGACGGTCGTCTCCGAATACGGAATTGAACTGGTCGTGCAGGTGGCCCACACGGCCCAGGACAAGCTGCTTCAGGCGATGGAGTCGCGCGTCAAGGCCCCGCTGGAGAACCGGGCGCCGGTGGTGGCGTTCCTGGGGCACGTGGACCACGGCAAAACATCGCTGCTGGACCGCATTCGCGACACGGCCGTCGCCGACGGCGAGGCCGGCGGCATCACCCAGCACATTGGCGCCTACCGCTACGACAAAGACGACCTCCACGTGGTCTTCCTGGACACGCCCGGGCACGAGGCCTTTACCGCCATGCGAGCCCGCGGCGCCAACATGACCGACGTGGTGGTGCTGGTGGTGGCCGCCGACGACGGCGTCATGCCCCAGACCGCCGAGGCGATCAGTCACGCCAAGGCCGCCGGCGTGGCCCTGGTGGTCGCCTGCAACAAGATCGACCTGCCCGGCGCCAACGTCCAGCGCCTGATGGGCCAGTTGGCCGAACACGGCGTGACGGTGCGCGAGTGGGGCGGCGACGTCGAAATGATCCAGACCAGCGCCGTCACCGGAAAGGGCGTGCCCGAGTTGATCGAGCTGCTGAGCCTCGAGGCGGAAGTCCTCGAGCTCAAAGCCGAAAAGGACGCTCCGGCGACCGGATTTGTCATCGAAAGCCAGATGGACCCCGGCCGCGGCGTCGTCGCTCGCTTGCTGGTGCGAAACGGCACGCTCAATATCGGCGACGTGCTGGTAGCCGGCAGGGGCTTCGGGCGCGTGCGATCCATGATCGACAGCCATGGGCGAAACCTCACCGAGGCCGGGCCTTCCATTCCCGTGGAAGTGGCGGGGCTGGACGAAATCCCCCAGGCCGGCGACCGCTTCTACGTCGTCGAGAACATCGAGAGCGCCCGCAACGTGGCGGGCGAGTACAAGGAAGCGTCCCGAGCCCGCACGCTCACCAATGCCTCCCCGCTGACGCTGGACAACCTCTTTAGCCGCATCGAGGATGGGGCCGTAACCGAAGTGCCGGTGATCCTCAAGGCCGATGTGCAAGGCTCGATCGAGGCCCTGACCGGAACGCTGGGCAAACTCTCCACCGGCGAGGTGCGGGTCAACATCCTGCACGCTGCGGTGGGCGGCATCAGTACCGGCGACGTGACGCTGGCACAGGCCAGCGGCGCCATTATCGTGGGCTTCAACGTGGTGGCCGACGCCGCCGCCCGGGTGCTGGCGGAAGAAAAGAAGATCGGCATCCGCCTCTACCGCATCATCTATGAGGTGGTCGACGATATCCGCAAACTGATGAGCGAAGGGCTCAAGCCCGAGATTCGACAGGAGACCCTCGGACGCGCCGAGGTGCGCCAGGTCTTCAAGATCTCGCGCATCGGGAGCGTGGCCGGGTGCATCGTCAGCGAAGGGCGCGTCGCCCGCAACGCCAAGGTGCGCATCATCCGCAACAACGTGGTGATCTCCGACGAGCGGACGGTGGAAAGCCTCAAGCGCCACAAAGACGACGTTCGCGAAGCCCGCGCCGGCACCGAGTGCGGCGTGAAGCTTCTGGGCTACGATGACATCAAGGAAAGCGATATCCTGGAGTTTTACCAGCAGACCGAGGTGGCTCGGTCGCTGTAACGATTGCCGGGGTCAGTAAACTCACCCGGCCGGGTCACTTCAGTGACCCCGGAACATCCTGGAACATGACATGGCCACGACGGTGGGTCTGCTTCACCTGGAGTTTCACCTGCCTGCGGCAGCTTCGCTCAAGGACAAGCGCCACAGCCTGAAGGGATTCCGCGACCGCCTGGCGGCCAATCACAATGTGTCGGTGGCCGAGGTGGCCAGCCAGGACAATCCGCGCCGGGGCGTGCTGGCGGTGGCAATGGTCGGCAGCGACAAACGCTACGTGGAAGGGGCGCTGCAGCGGATCGTGACAGCCGCCGCGACGCACCGGGACATGATTCTGGTCGAAAGCCAGATCGATTGGGTGTGAGATGACGCGCCGAAGCCAACGTGTAGGCAACCTTATCCGCGACGTGCTGGGCCAGGTGATCCTGACCAAGCTGTCCGACCCGCGGGTAGACCCCGCGCGAACGTCCGTCGTGCGCGTGGAGGTGCCCGAAGACCTGCTGACGGCCAAGGTCTACATCTCCGTCATGGGCAGCGACAAAGAGCAGGGCGTTACCCTCCAGGCCCTGCGGCACGCGGCGGGGCATTTCCAGGAACTGCTGATGCGGCAGATCACCCTGCGCCACACGCCGGCGCTGGACTTCGTGCTCGACGTGCAGTTCAAGAAGACCATCAAGACGCTCGAAATCCTCCAGCAGGTCGCGCAGGAGCTGCGGGCCAAAGATGAGGCTGCCGCGGCAGGGGCTGGAGAATCTCCCGACGCCGAAGCGGCGCAAAAGAAAGACAGCCAGGACAATCCGGATGAAAAGCCTTAAAGCCTACGAAAGCAAGATCAAGAAGATCCTCAACGAGAACCGCCCCGCACGCCGCCCGCGAAAGACGGCCGACCAGGGCGACCCAGTCGTAACGATGATCGAGGGCATTCTCCAGGCCGATGCCACCGAGGCCGAAGCTACCGTCGCCATGGGCCTGCTCAACGAGGAGTTCGTCGACTACAACGAACTGCGCGTGGCCCCGGTCAAGGACATCGTCGAGTGCCTGCGGGAACTGCCCTTCTCGCGGCGAAAAGCCTGCACGCTCCAGGACAGTCTCAACGCCATCTTCTACCGCACCAACGACGTCTCGGGTGCGTACATGGAGAAACTGCCCGCCAAGGCCGTCCGGCGGCACCTGATGGAACTTGGTCTCGATCATTATGCCGCCGCTTACGCGGCCATGGTGGGCCTGGGCGTACGGGCCCTGCCGGTCGACCAGACGCTCGTCGAAAGTATGGAGCTCAACGGCCACCTCCCGTCGGGACTGGATCGGGCCGAGATCCAGAAGATGCTGGAGCGCATCGTGGGGCGCAGCGACATGATGACCGCTCACCTGGCCTTGCGGCAGTATGTCGCCAAACATGCCAAAGCCCTGGCCAAACATCGCAAGATACAGGAAGAGGCCCAGGCCAAGATCGACGCGGCCGCCCAGGCCGTCGCCGATGCCGCCGCCAAGGCCAAGGCCGAGGCCGACGCCCTGGCCAAGGCCAAAGTAAAAGCCGAGGAACTGGCCCAGGCCCAAGCTCGGGCCAAGGCCAAGGCCCTGGCCAAGGGCAAAGCCCCCGCCAATGCCGCAGGCAAGCCCGTCTCGGCGAAGAAGCCCCCCAAGGCTTCGCCCCGCAAGATCTCCAGGAAATAAAGGAAACGTTTGATGGTTCACCGTTCGGCAGAAGACAAACTGGTGCTGGGAATCCCCAAAGGCTCGCTGCAGGACAGCACGCTGGACCTCTTCCAGCGCGCCGGATACAACATCCAGGTCTCCTCGCGCAGCTATACCCCCAGCATCGACGACGACCAGATCTCGATCCTCATGTTCCGCGCGCAGGAAATGAGCCGCTACGTCGCCGATGGCGTCATCGACGCCGGCCTCACCGGCCACGACTGGATCCTCGAGAACCAGTCCGACGTGGCGGAAGTGTCCGAGTTGATCTACGCCAAGCAGAACCTGCGCCCGGTGCGGTGGGTTCTGGCCGTGCCGGAAGAAAGTGCCATCACCACGCCTCAGGGCTTGGACGGCGGGACCGTCGCCACCGAGTTGGTCAACGTGACGCGCCGGTACTTCGAGGCCAAAGGCATCAACGTGAAGGTCGAGTTCAGTTGGGGCGCCACCGAGATCAAGGCCCGCCTGCTCGACGGCATCGTTGACGTGACCGAGACCGGCTCGAGCCTGCGAGCCAATAAGCTGCGGGTGCTGGACACGCTGCTGGAATCGACGACGCGGTTCATCGCAAATCACCAGGCCATGGCCACGCCCTGGAAGCGGTCCAAGATCGAGAACATCGCCTTGCTGCTGCGAGGCGCCATCGCCGCCCGCGAGCGCGTCGGGCTCAAAATGAACGTCCCCCGCGCCTCGCTCGATGCGGTCCTGGGCGTCCTGCCGGCTGAGAAATCGCCCACCGTCTCTGCGCTGGCCGATCCCAACTGGGTGGCCGTCGAGGTCATCATCGAGGAGCGCATCGAGCGCGACCTCGTGCCGCAACTGGTCCGCGCCGGCGGAACCGGCATCATCACCTATCCGCTCAATAAGGTCATCCATTAGTGTGCATCCATCGCGTCATCGCCTGCTGTTGGGCAGTGGCTCTGGCCTTGGCTTTGGGCGCGATGGCGGTGCAGTCGGGTCGGGCTTCGGCGGAGGCAGCCTCCCAGGCGGCCACGCAGCCGCTGCCCCCGCGGGCGCTGGCGGAACTCGATGACATTCTTCCTCGCGTGGCGCGCCCGCAAAAAGGCGTCCTTGCCGAACTGCCCGCCCGTGCCGCCGAGGCCCTCAAGGAAGCTCAGGACCTTCTGGCCAAGGAAGATCTCGCCGCCGCCCTGACCAAGGCCCAGCGGGCCGAAAGCTTCTCTCCCGATCATCCCGCCGTCATGCGCACGCTGGGGCTCATCTATGCTCGCCTGAATAATCCCGGCAGCGCCGCCAAGGCCCTGACGCTGGCTGTCGCGGCCAACGGCGACGACCTGGAAGTGCAAGCAGCCCTGGGCCATCTGGCTCTGTTGGCCGGCGACAAGAACGAGGCGCTGCAGCGATTTCGCACGGCTGTCACGTGCAGCCAGGTCGCGGCGGACAACGTTCTGGCCGGCGAGGCCATGCGCGACCTGGCCCAGATGTTGTATCAGCAGGGGTATTTTGCGGCGTCGCTGCGTTGCTGGGACACCGTCGGCCAGTGGGCTGCCGCTCATCCGCGGCTCTATGCCAACCGACCCGCCCTGAAATATCTGGTGACGCAGCCCGAGCGCCTCCAGGCGCAGCGGGGCGTGCTGCTGACGAAACTTCGCAGGCACGCCGAGGCCGCCGAGGAATTCCGCAAGGCCTATGACCGCGACCATTCCCAGACGCTCTGGGCGCGGCAGAGGATCGAGGCGCTGGCGGCGGCTGGCGATTATGTCCAGGCCTCCAAGGCCCTGATCGCCATGGCCAACGACGCGGCCCTGCAATCGCAGATCGAGCCCTTGGCTCGCCGCGTGCTGGCCGGCGCCCGTGACGGGAGACTCCTTCAACGCCTCTGGCAGGAGCATAGCGCCTCCGGCAGCCTCAACGCTGCCTACGCGATGGCACTGGCGCGGGCCGCTCACGAGACCGGCGATTCCGCCGGGGCCTCCCGAATCGCCCAGGCAGTTCTCAAGCAAGCCCCCAACACGCCCGCTGCCGCAGTCCTCTTCTTTTCCGTCGCCGCCAGGAACGGCACGTTGCCGGCGGCGGTGGACACGCTCGTCGAGGCGCTGGCGGCCGATCATGGTGCTGCCCCAGCCGTCCAGGAAGCCGTGGCGTCGCTGACGACCGCCGACGTGGGCGAACTCGACCGCGCGGTCGCCCGCCAGGCGGCGGCAGACAAGTCCGCCGCCCGGCCGGCGCGGCACTGGGTGGCGGGGCAGTTGGCCATCGTCGCCGGCCGCAAGCTGCTGGCGGCCGACCAGTTTCAGCGGGCGATGGAGGCCAAGGCCGGCTTCATGCCCGCCTGCGAATCGCTGGCGGGGCTGTATCTGGATCAGAAGCAATTCGACAAGGTCGAGCGGTTGGTGGAGCGCGTGGGCAAAGAAGCGGCAAACAGCTTCTTCCACGTGCTGCTGCGGGGCAGGCTGGCGATGGCCCGGGGCGACGTGGCCCTTGCGATCGACCTGCTCAAGCAGGCCCAGGGGCTCAAGCCCCAGGACGCGCAGACGCTGATGCTGCTGTCCGAGGCCTATCTTCGCTCAGGCGAGCAAGGCGAGGCCATCGGGTTGCTCATGTCCGCCGTCCAGTCGGCGCCAGACAATCTCGAAGCGGCCACTCGATTGCTTCGGTTGTTGATGGACAGCGGCCGCCGCGATGCCGCCGGCGACCTCCTCCAGCGCCTTCTGGAGCGACACCCCGACGCTGTGGCGGTGCGGCTGATGCAGGTGGAGCTGGCGCTGCAGATGGGTCGCAGCGACCCGATCAAGCGCGGCCAGGCCCTGGCCCTGCTGGAGACCTTGCGCCGCGAGCATGGCGGCGACCCGGACGTCGAACTGCTGACTCTGGCCGAACAGGCGCCTCCCGGTGCGGGAAAGATCGACGCCAGGGAGTTCGACCGCCTCGTCGCGGCCCTCAACCGAATTCTGCGCGACCATCCGCGTCACCTTCAGGCGGGGCGCATGATGGCGACGCTCTTCGCCCGCCAGGGCCGCGCGCAGGAAGCCATCGCCATCTGGCAGCAGCTCTACCAGGAGCACCCCGATCAGAGCGACCTGGCCCAGCGCTACGTCCAGGCCATGGTGCAGGCGGGACAACTCGACGCTGCGGCCGCAACGCTCGACGAAATTCTTTCGCGCAGTGCCGGCCTGCTCTGGGCCAAGCTCAAGCAACTCGAGATCCTCGGGCAGCTTTCAAAGCTCGACGAGGCTATCGACCGCGGCGAGGCGTACCTCAAGCGCGCCTCGGGCGCCAGCGAAAAGGAAATCCTGCGTCAGGCCCTGCTCAAGCTCTACAGCCGGACCGACCGCTTCGACGGCGCCCAGAAGCTGCTGGACGACTGGCTCGATTCGTCGCCCGAGGAACCCCTGGCCCAGCACCTGCGCCGCCAGAAGCTGGCCCTGTACTGCAAGGCCCGCCAGTTTGACAAGGCGACGGCGTTTGCCCGCACCTGGGCCGGACAGGCGGACAACACTGACCTGGTGTATTTCACCCTGCTGCAGGCGCTGGAAAACGCCAAGGAATTCGACAAGGCCCACGAACTGCTGGATGCGTGGCTGGCGGAAGGCTCGCTTCAGAGCCCCGACACGTTCCGCCGCCACAAGCTGCAATTGTTCATCCAGGCCAAGCAGTATGACAAGCTCATTGATTTCGGCCGGCGCTGGGCCGCCGGCGGCGGCGGCGACCAGGCCATCTTTGTCGTGATCAGCGCCCTTAACGACGCCAAAGCCTATAACCATCCGCTGCTGGAGGAGTGGATCAAACTCGCCTCCCCGCGCGTGAAACCGTTGCTGAGGCAGATCAAGATCGACTGGTACTGCAAAGACTCGAAATTCGACGAGGCCGTCGCGTATGCCGACGCGTGGCTGGCGGGCGATCTCTGGCAGATCGAACCGCGGCGGGTGCTCATCAGCGGGCTGGTCAAGGCCGACAATTTCGCGCGGGCCGAGAAGCTGGTCGAGACATGGCTGACGCAGCTCGAGGCCTCGGCGGCCACGCAACCGGCGCGGACGCGACCGGCCAAGCCCAACCCTGCACAGGATCCCAGCGCCGACGAAAAGGAAGAGCTTGGCGGCGCCCAGATACTCGCATGGCATCGCGAGATGCTGGTGCGGACGATCCTGATGCAGAACCAGCACGCCCGCGGCGTCGAGCGAGCCAAGGCCTTCCTGGCCGGAAACCCTGACGACATCGAGATGCTCTCGGTGATGTCGCTGGGCCTGGCGGAACTGGGACAAGCGGCACAAGCCCGCGCGGCGCTGGAGAAGGCGCTGAGTCTCAAGCCCGATGACCCGGCTATCAACAACAACCTGGGCTACCAGTACGCCGATGAAGGCATCGAGCTTGCCAAGGCCGAACGCATGATCCGCAAGTCGCTGGCCGAACGCAAGACCGCCGCCACGCTCGATTCGCTGGGCTGGCTGCGATACAAACAGGGAACGTTCGACCAGGCCAAACGCTTCCTCGAACAGGCCCTGCAGGACATGGCCGCCGACGGCGAAGAGCATGCCGTTATCCACGACCACCTCGGCGATACCTGCGCCCGCCTGAAACAGATGGGCCAGGCCCTGACCGAGTGGCAGAAGGCCCTCGAACTGGCGCGCAAGGAGAAGTTTCCTTCGACCGAGATGCGCGGTATCCTGAAGCTGACGGCCGCCAAGATCGAGGCGATCAAAGCCGGCGGGAAACCCCAGCCGGCCCCACTGGGAAAAGGCGTGCCCGAGCCGAAATAGGTTCACCGCGGAGCTCGCAAAGGCCGCAGAGGAAGGCGAAGCGAAATGTCAGGACATTCTCACTGGTCGAAGATCAAGCGGGCCAAGGGCAGCAGCGACTCCAAGCGCAGCCAGCAGTGGTCGAAGCTTTCCAAGCGAATCATCATCGCCGCCAAGCACGGCGGCGGAAAGCCCGAGGAAAACCTCCAACTCCGCTACGCCATCGACGACGCCAAGGCCGTCAATATGCCCAACGACACGATCGCACGGGCGATCAAGAAGGGCACCGGCGAGCTTGAGACCGTCACCTACGAAGAGATCGTGTACGAAGGGTACGGCCCCGGCGGCGTGGCGTTCATGGTCGTCTGCCTGACCGACAACCGAAGCCGCACTGCGCCGGAGCTGCGCAAGATCTTCGAGCGCGGCGGCGGACAACTCGGCGGCACCGGGTGCGTAAGCTGGATGTTCGACAAGAAGGGTACGTTCATTATTCCCGCCGACGCGACCACCGAAGAGGCCCTGATGGAAGTGGCCCTCGAAGCCGGCGCCGAAGACATTACCTCTGAGGCCGAAGAGTTTACCGTCACCTGCGAGTTGCCGGCCTTCGATCACGTCAAGCAGGCCCTGGCCAAGCACAACATCAAGACCCTCTCGGCCGAGCGCGGCATGGTGCCCAAGAACACCGTCGCCATCGACGCCGAAAAGGCCCGCAAGGCCCTGCACCTGATGGAGATCCTCGAAGACCACGATGACGTCGAAAACGTCTACGCCAACTTCGACATCCCCGAGGAAGTGGCGGCGGAACTGAAAGCCTAAGCCTGCGAGCTTAAGGGCCGAAAGTTAGCGGTCGAGCTTGCTCGACGCGGTTTCTTCCCTGAACCTGCAGGTCAGGTTGTTCGCCGCAAATTCCAAACCCCAAGTATCAAATCACAAACAAAGTCCAAAGGAGCAAGAGCTCCAAATTTCCAAACAACAACATGGGGGAATGAACTGGTTCTTCTTTTTGAATCTTAAGATTTGTTTGAAGCTTGAATCCTGTTATTTGGAATTTGCGGTTTACCGCGTCTTTCCCCCGCCTGCTTCCAGCATTGTCATGATCAGCAGCAACGCCGCCAGTTGCACCAGCACCAGCACGACGCCCGCCGGTCCGATCGTGTAGGTCAGCAGCGTGGCCGACGTGGCGGTGGCGGCGGCGCAGAGGTAGTTCGTCAGCAGCGAGCGGCGAACGCTCATCCCGCGGCGCACCAGGCGGTGCGAGAAGTGCCGCAGGTCGCCGATCATCGGATTGCGGCCTTCGGCCAGTCGCAGGATGATCACGCTGAACAGGTCGTACAGCGGCACGGCCATCAGAACCAGCGGTACGAAGATGCCGTTGGGACCGGCCATCGCCGCCGGGCCGGCGAAATCGGTCAGGCACGTCAGCACGCCCAGCATGTACCCGATGAGCAGGCTGCCGCCGTCGCCCATGAATTGTCTGGCCGGGGGGAAGTTCGCCGGCAGGAACCCGGCCACCGCCCCGATCAGCAGGCACAGCCATGCCGAGACGAACATCTGCCCCGTGCCGGCCGTCACGCCCAGCATCGCCGCGGCCAGAAGACACGCCACGCCGGCGCAGAGCCCGTCCATATTGTCCAGAAAGTTGAAGGCGTTGATCACCACCACCAGCCAAACCACCGTGACGATAAAGCCCGTTGTGCCGTGCAGACCTGCCGGAAAGTTCAGCCTGCACGCGCTGACCAGGATCATCACCACCAGCGTCTGCATGGCCAGCTTGAACCACGCCGCCAGCCCTCGCCGGTCGTCCAGCACGCCCAAAATGTGGATGGCAGCAGCCCCGGCCAGAATCCCCAGTGCCAGCGGCGCGCGAAGGGCAGCCCCGGAAATGTGCGTGGCCCACTGACTCAGGAACTGCGGGACGCCCGTAGCCGCCCAGAAACTCGCCACGGCCAGCGCGCCCACAGCGGGCATTGCGACGGCGAAGAAGATGGCGCTGCCGCCCAGCAGCGGCGTGGGGGAGGCGTGGCTCTTGTGCGAACTGGGGATGTCTAGCACGCGATAGCGCAGGGCGATTTGCCGCGCCAGCGGCGCCGCCAGCGCCGAAAGCACAAAGGCCAGCACAACCACTCCTGCAGCGCCCCAGACGATCATTTCTCGCACTCCCGGCGCGGCCCGGCCAGCAACAGGCGGCGGGCCTCGTTAAGGAAGGCATCATACCGCCCCGAGGCGAAATCGGGAAAGGTCCATTCCAGAGCTTCCCACCGCGCGGAGCGGTACAGCAGCGTCACCTCGCCATACACGCCGTCACGCAGGTAGATGCGATGGGAGAATGGTTTCATGCTCGCCAGCACCAGCTTACTCAAGGCGACGTATCCCACATCCAGATTAATCGGCCGCGCCAGTTGTGTGGCATGGGCGTCCCGCCCATGTTCTTGCCGTGTGGCACGGGCGTCTCGCCCGTGCTCCTGCAAGTCAGTTCCCACAGAAGCGTCAGAGACACGCACAACGGAGTTGTGCGTGGCACTTGTGGCGGCAAACTGGGCCTCAATCTCATTCGTCAGCAGTTTCGCCTCCGCCAATACTCCAGGATCCGCCAGCCGCTCAAAACTCACGAACTTGCGAAACAGCGGGCTGCCCATCTGCTGATCGTAATAGTGCGTCAGATCGAACGGGAACGTTTCGCTGCTGAGATCGACAGCCCCGAAGTGTTTAACCATCTCGGCCGTGGCCAATTCAAAAAGCTCCGCCCGAGCAGAGATCATCCCGCAGACGAGTTTGACAGGCGCAGGTTGTGCCGGCAGGGCCATGGCAAGATTGTCCGCCTCGCGACAGCACATGTCAACGCGGCACAGTAGCACGGGCATCTTGCCCGTGAGTCCCACGGGACTCGCCCGTGCTTCTGGTCATGCAGGGGCAAGATGCCCCTGCGACTCATCCCTTGGGGATGCTACTTCGCGTAAAACTCCTTGATCGTGGCGGCGACGTATTGGAGCTGGGCGTCGGTGATCTCGGGGTAGATCGGCAGCGCTAACACTTCCTGTGCGGCTTGTTCGCTGTGGGGGAAGTCGCCGGGTTTGTAGCCCAGGCTGGCGAAGCACGGCTGCTGGTGCAGGCTCAGGGGGTAGTAGACGCCGCTGGCGACGCCTTTGGCCTGCAGGTGGGCCTTGAGGGCGTCGCGGTTCTTCGCGCGGATGATGTACTGGTTGAAGATCGAGACGTTGTACGGGCGGATCACCGGCGTCTTGATCCCGCCCACGCCGGCCAGCAGTTCGTTGTAGCGGGCCGCGTTGTGGCGGCGGCCGGCGGACCATTCTTCCAGGTACTTGAGCTTGATGCTCAGCACGGCCGCGGTGATCGAGTCCATGCGGAAGTTGCCGCCGACGGCCAGGTGCTCGTATGTGCCGCCCTGGCCGTGGTTGCGGATCTGGGCGCACTTGGCCGCGAAGGCCTTGTCGTTGGTGACGATCATGCCCGCGTCGCCGGGGGCGCCGAGGTTCTTGGTGGGGTAGAAGCTCAGGCATCCGCACGTGCCGACCGAGCCGGTCTTGCGGCCCTTGTAGCTGGCGCCGATGGACTGGGCGGCGTCTTCAATTACCGCCAGGCCGCCCTTGGCGGCGATGGCCATGATCGGGTCCATCTCGGCCATTTGCCCGTACAGGTGCACGGGGATGATCGCCTTGGTTTTGCTCGTGATGGCCGCGGGGATCTTGGCCGGGTCGATGTTAAAGGTCTCGGGCTCGATGTCGACAAACACCGGCCTCGCGCCCGTGCGCCAGATCGTCCCAGCCGTGGCGAAGAATGTGAAGGGTGACGTGATCACTTCATCACCGGCGCCGATGCCCAAAGCCATCAACGCCGCCAGCAGTGCGTCGGTTCCGCTGGAGACGCCCACGCCGGCTGCGCAGCCGCTGTAGCTGGCAATTTCCTCTTCCAGCGTCCGCACGGTCGGGCCGTTGCAGACAAGCTGGCTTTCGAGAACCGCCTGGACGGCCGGCATGACTTCCAGGCAATACCGCTGGTACTGCGCCTTGAGATCGAGCAAGGGAACCTGCATGGGGTGTTCCTTTCTGGGCGCACCTTAAAGAGATGCGGGCTGTTCGTCAAGGCTTTGTAGGTAGCCCGAGGAGAGTAGCCGGTAGCCTGTAGCCCGTAGCCAGTAAAAACAAAATCGTTTCCAGTCCGGACTACTGGCTACCGGCTACTGGCTACTGGCTACCAAAAGTTTCTTGTCCTGCCGCCGCCTCGCCGCTACACTCCGAAACTCTTTAACGAGGTACACTGACATGCTGAAAATCGCGGTTATCGGCGGCGATGGGACGGGTCCGGAAGTGGTAGCCGAGGGCCTGAAGGTCCTCAAGGCCGTGGCGGCCAAGGTCGGCTTTGAGTACTCCCTCACCGACTTCAACGTCAGCGGCGACCGGTATCTCGATGCCGGCGGCAACCCCAATGCCCCTTCGATCCCCGTCATTCACGACGCGGAGATCGAGCAGCTCAAGACCTACGACGCCATCTATCTCGGCGCGGTCGGCCATCCCAAGATCGCCCCGGGCATCATGGAGAAGGGCCTGCTGCTGAAGCTCCGATTCGCGATGGACCAGTACATCAACCTGCGCCCCGTGCGGCTGTACCCCAACGTCGAGTGCCCGCTGGCTGGCAAGGGCCCCAAAGACATCGACTTCGTCGTGGTGCGCGAGAACACCGAAGGCATCTACACCGGCATGGGCGGGGTGCAGTACAAGGACACGCAGGCCGAGGTGTCGACGCAGATCAACTGCACGACGCGTTTCGGCGCCGAGCGTGCGATCCGCTACGCCTTCGAGTTCTGCCGCCGCCGCAACTCGCCCAAGAAACGTCTGACGCTGGTGCATAAGACCAACGTGCTGACCTTCGCCGGCGACACATGGTGGCGTGCGTTCCAGCAAGTCGGCAAGGAATACCCCGACATCACGCAGGACTACAACCATGTCGACGCCTGCTGCATGTGGTTCATCAAGAACCCCGAGTTCTACGACGTGATCGTCACCGACAATATCTTCGGCGACATCATCACCGATCTGGCCGCGATGATCCAGGGCGGCCTGGGCGTGGCCGCCGGCGGCAACATCAACCCCAAGAGCGTCAGCATGTTCGAGCCCATGGGCGGCTCGGCCCCCAAGTACACCGGCAAGAACGTGATCAACCCGATCGCCGCCATTGCCGCAGTGGGCATGCTCCTGCGCGAGACTGGAACGCACAAGAACGACGCCAAACTCGTCGACGCCGGCAACCGCGTCGAAGCGGCCGTTATGGCCACCACCGCCAAGATGAAAAGCCAGGCCGCGGGCAAGATGGGATTCGGCACCCGCGAAGTGGGCGACCTGGTCGCGGCGGAAGTAGCGAAGTAACAGACGTGGTTGACTGGTTGACTGGTTAATTGGTTGATTGGAATTAATCACCCAGTTAACCAGTTAACGAGTCAACCAGTTAACGATTCTTGCGTCCGCGCAGCGCGGCTTTCACTTCAGCGAACTGCTCAATCGCGGCCCGCGAAACAGTCCCTTCCTGGTAAATCTCCAGGTTCAACGTGACGGCGCATTTTCGCCGCTTGGCTTCGGTCAGCATGCGGATCAGCCTGGGCGTCTGGTAGGCCTGGCCGCCGATGGGGCCGTTGGGCGTGCTGTGAACCCATCCGCCCTTGGTCGCCGGCGTCGTGATGTGCGCCTGCAGGCCGTCCTGCGGGCCGCCGGAGTAGCGCCCGCCCGAGGTCAGCGACAGGTGAGCGTACCCGCGCACCAGTTCCGTCGACAGCATCGCCTCCCAGCTCGACAGATCGCCCCACGGCGTCACCTTGGGCAGGATCCACGAGTTCCAGCAGATCGCGCGGGCGGGGTTGCCTGTGCGGGCGGCCGCCGCTAGCTGCTGCCACGGCGCGCTGTGCGGGTAGAAGGTGAACATGGCGTCGTCGAACCACCACCCGGCCAGGCGCGGGCCGTAGCGCTTGCCCGCTTCGGCGATGATGCGCATCCAGCCCTTGAAGTACGCGCTCTTGTCTGGTTTGTCAAAGCCCGTGCGGCTCCACCATTCCACGTCGTCGTGGCCGGGGTGATGATAAAGCATCAGTCGCACGTCGCGCTCGGCCAGGGCGTCGGCCGATTCGCCGATCAGGTCGCGCTGGCATGTGCGGCCGGGGAGGATCTTGTCCGTCGCCGCACTGGGGGCGGGCCAATAGTACTCGGCGTGGCTGGTGGTGAGGATGACCCA
Source organism: Planctomycetaceae bacterium (assembly GCA_021371965.1). The sequence goes on along the minus strand of JAJFVE010000122.1, from coordinate 18,195 downwards.
CGCCGCTCCCGTATCCGCCACCATCGAAGCAAAGCGCGGCACGTCGAAGGCGTCAACGGCCTGCGCGTACGGCAGCGGCGCGCCGTGGTGCGGGCGGGACTGGCTGGTCCAGTGGAACATCAGGCCGTACGTGCCGTCGGCCATCCGTTTCGTGTCGCCGCCGGTCTTGCGGGCCTGCTGCTCGATGCTTTTGCGCACGGCCGGCCTGACCAGCTCCAGCGAGTACAGCCGCTCGATATGCCCATCGACAGATCGCAGGCTGATGTCGCTCCTGCCGGCCGGCAGGCGGAGCGTGCCCATGGCCACGCGGTCCCATCGCTGCCCCACGTGCGCCTGCAGAGAGCTCTTGCCGGCGGCCACTTCGATCACCGGGCGCGACTTCATGCCCTGTGCCACGACGGCGATCTCATACTCCGCGGCCGAGGGGACGCTGATGTGCCAGCCGATGATCTCGTTGTGCCCGGTCCAGCCCTCGAGCCAGCCCCGCTTGGCGATGCCGATGTTGGCCTCGACCATGGGGCCGAACTTCTCGGCGTCGGCCGCCAGCAGAACCGTTCGATCCGCAGGGGCAATTTTGATCATCGCCAATCTCCCGGCCAGGTAGCACCTGGCGTGGCAGCGACGATTGTGCTCCCCAACTCGCGCGGATTCAACGTAAAACCGGGGCGCGGTGATAGGCGAAGGCCAGGCGGCTTCCCGAAATGAACGAGTCTTTTCAGAGAGACCGCCGGCGGGGGGGCGGCGTTTGCGGTCTCGGTGATCTGCTGTCAAGCCGACGGTGGGATTCGAACCCACAACCCCGGCTTTACGAAAGCCGTGCTCGACCGTTGAGCTACGTCGGCGGTACTCTGATTATATCGGACAGCCCAGCTCTTCACTGTACCGCGGCGTGGCCGGGCGGTCAAAGGCAAATGATCGTTTGGTGCAATGCCTCAGTTGCGCACTACTTGGCTGACGGCGTCAGCGTCGGGCAGCCTTGCGGGGGCACGCCCAGGCTCCAGGCGCCGCCGGAGGTATCCAGCGGCCAGCGGGGCGAGAGCAGCCATGGGGCGATGTACATCGACACAAAGCCCGGCTCAGTCACCAGCGTGTGCGAACTGCCGCCCTGGCTCATTTCCTGGGTCAACTGTATCTGGAAGAGGCGTTTGTACGCCTCGCGCTTGCCGGCGGATGCTTTCTCGCCGGGCAGGTCGAAGCTGAGCAGCCCGGCCGAGGGGCCGCGGATGCCGTCGACATTGCCGAACAGCGTCGTCCCCACGCCCAGCAGCATCCCATCATCCTTATTGTAGAAATTCAAAATGCCGCGGTGCGTGTGCTCGAGGGCCTTGGTCACGTCATAGGCTGACGAAATGCTCGCCGACAGCAGGATCAAGCCGTCCACCTTGTGTCCCTCGGGCATGTTCTCGGCGACGAACACTGCAATGCCCCCGCCGCCGCTGTGGCCGACGACGTAGACGGGTCTGCCCGGATGACTGTCCTGGTATGCGGCAATATCCTTGGCGATGCTCATCGACACCAGGCGGTTGCCGATCACGTCGACCTGGCTGGCCAGGGCGCCAAACGGTGGCGGCAGAATGCGTCCCCACGAGCGGATCGACACGGCGCAGTCCACGCCGCCGGCAACCAGACCGTTGCGGATGTCGTGATTGAGTCCGCTCTCGCCTTCGATGCCAGGCAGGATCAGCACCAGGCCGTTGTCCAGGCGGCCGGTGGTGGAGAAGTCCGTCGCCCCGCCGCAACCGCAAAGGGTGGCGCCGGCCAGCAGTACAGCTGCGCCAAGCCATCGCGAGATTTTCGAGGAATGATTCATATCCGTTCTGGAGGCGCGGGCAATTGGCCGGCCTCCGGGTGAACCAGACAGTCTACCGCCGTCCGCGGCGATGGCAACCTGATTTTTCAGTAGCCCATGAAATGCCTCAGTCATGGGGGGAAAGTCGTGCTGGTACGGTATCCGCGCCAAGTATTCATCCACGCCTGCAAGACGGCGTTGATAAATACCTGGTGCCTCCGCCGCGACTATTCCCCCGTACGGAGGCATTGTTTTTTCATCGACAACATTCATCGCGGCCGGGAAGATAATTTTCGACGTACTATTTCTGGTGAGGTCTCTGCCGGGCGCGCTATTTTTCGCTGGATTCCGGCAGGCGGTTGGCCGAATGATATTTTGACCGTGTCGACACGGGCAGACATGAATTCAATTGAGGTGCGGCGTGGGCAAAGGCAAGGAACCGTCAGGATCGTTTGAAGGCGGGCTGTCGGATTTTGTTCCGGCGGTATTCGCCCGCTCGGTCGAGGAAGCGGAAGACTACCGGGCGCTGTTGGACGACCACGACATCCCGGCGATCATCGGCAGCGACGACGAACTTGTCGAGACCGAGGATCAGCAGCATCGCATGGCCCGCAAGGGCGGGATGACGCAGGGGGTTCCGGTGCTGGTGCCGGAGGTGCTGCTGGACGAGGCCAGCGAGATCATCGCCGACCGCCAGGATGACGAAGAGTTCCGCAAAGGCGAAGACGACCTCTTCGACGACGAGGACGAGGACGACGAAGAAGACGCCACGCCCACCGTGCTGGGGGATGGGGACGAAGAGGACCAAGACGAAGATGACGACGACGAGGAGGGCGATGAAGAGGAGGATGGCGACGGCCTTGGCCTCGACGAAGAGGATGACGGCTTGGGCGGGGGCCTGGGCGCAGACGACGATGATGAATAACATCGGTCGCAGAAGACCGCGTTATTCAGGGCGACGGGGGAATCGGCCGATAGAATTCTCAAGGAAGTTTTCATGGGGGCAGGGTCGAGAAACACTATGGATCCCGAGCATCAGCATTCGTCAGATGAGACGCAGCCCCCGCAGGGCAGCGAACAGCGTAAAAGCAGCGACCGCCGCGGCGACGATCGCCGCAGCGTCGTCGACCGCCGGCTTGTGCGCGACCGGCGCGTCGCGCAGGTGGAGTACAGCGGCGTGGACCGCCGCAGCGGCCAGCGCCGCACCGCCGAAAGTGACCGCCGCAGCGAGCTCGACCGCCGCCGCGGACCGGGGCGCCGGCGCACCGAAAGCCGCCGCAGCGCGGAGGAAGGCGAGATGTCACCCGAGCAGTTCGAGTTCATCCAGGCTATAACTGAATATAAGCAGGTCAATAAGAAGCCCTTCCCAACGTGGACGGAAGTGCTGGACCTGATCAAGGCGCTAGGGTACCGTAAGGTGGCTGGGCCCAGCGATATCAGCGACGTCTAGAGGATCCGGGACATGCTGGCATTGGGACATCTGGTCTTCTCGATGCGCGTCACCTCGATCATGGTGCCGGTGGGGCTGTATTTTCTGATCCTGGGACTGCTCAACACCCGCCAACATCCCCAACTCCTGACAGCCCGGCGCGACTACGCGCTGTTGGCCGGGGCGCTGAGCCCGCTGCTGCTGATTCCCGCTTCGATGCTGCTGGGCCAGTCGTTCTGGGCGGTGCTGGGCGCGGCGGGGCTGCTGGCGGCCGGCGGGCTGCTGCTGGTTCCGCGCGGGCCGCGATGGGTAGTCTACAACCTCTCGCTGCCCTGCGCGCGGGGGATGATCCGCAACGTGCTGGACCGGCTGGAATGGGCGTTCGACGGCGAGGGTGAAAGCTTCCGCCTCGGCGGCGGCGGGGCCGTTCGCCTGGGAGCCTTCCCGCTGCTGCGCAACATCACAATCCACATGACCGGCGTCTCGGAGGCGCAGGTGCGGGATTTTGAAGAGGCCCTGTCGTTGGCCATGTCGCACTCGCCCGCGCGTCACAGCCCGGCGATGGCGGCGCTGCTGCTGGCAGCCACGGTCATGCTGGTGGTCCCGGTGACGCTGGTGGCGCCGCGGGCGGGGGAAGTGGTGGCGATCCTGTCGGACCTGCTCAAATAAGCTCAAAGCCCTCAGTTCTCAGATCTCAGCTATCAGTTCATGGTCGCCGCCCTTGGTCTCAGCATCTGTGGTTTTTTGCGGATAGCGGATAGCTGATAGCTGACAGCAGTTAGCTTTGACCGGGTATTTGTCAAGGAAGGCTTCGGAAATTGCCGATGGATCATGGTGTTGCATTGAAGATCGAGGACCGTGCCTTCTCTGCGCCGTGACCGAGGCGGGAAGAGGCTTTCGCAACGCGCATGGAAAGACCTATGGTGGATGGAGCCAACAACGCGATGCGCCGTCTGCTGACGGTGCTGCTGGCGGGCGGCATGCTCGCCGGCTGCACTGCTCTCGGCGAATACACCAAAGTGGACTGGTCGCGATTTTTCGATCCCAGCAAGCTCATCGCCAAGCCCAAGCACAAGGTGACCTCGGCGATCACGGACACGACCGGCCTGATGGATCCGGTGGGGGGGCTGCTGCCCAACTCGCGCCCGCCGGTGCGAGATGATTCTTACTTCAATGAGCGGGAATACATCATCGGTCCCACCGACGTGCTCAACATCGGCGTGATGGACCTGTTCCAGCAAGGGCAGGAGAGCACGTTCCAGCGCGAGGTCACTCCCAACGGATTTATCGACCTGCCGCTGATCGACAGGCGCATCAAGGCCGATGGCCTGACCAGCGACCAGCTTCGCGACGCGATCAAGGACGCGTACAGCCCCGACATCATCCTGAGTCCCAAGGTGTCGATCCAGATCGCCTCGCGGCGTCAGAGCCGCTTCACCCGGGTCGGATCGACCAACCAGGGTCAATTCCTTCTGACGCGCCTCGACACGCGGTTGATCGAAGCCCTGGCCATTAGCGGTGGCATCCCGACAATTCCGGGCGTGGATTATCTCTACGTGATTCGCCAGAAGCCCGCCCCGGTGACGTCGAGGCCTCCGGCGACGGGGCCGGCCTCCAGGCCGGCGGTCGGCCTGCCGCCGACGACGGTGATTCCGCAGCCGCCGGTGATAGCCCAGCCGCCCGTGGTGACGCCTCTGGTGCCACCACCGGTTGTCCTTCCGCCAGTGAAGGCCCCGAGCATTGCTCCGGGTCCTGTCGAGACCAAACCGGCCACGGTGCCTTTGAGTGCCTTGGAGCGGGCGTTGCAGCGTGAAACCACGCGGCCGGCCAGCCAGAGCCAAGCCTTTGACAAGCTTCAGGAAGCGCTGCCTGGTCTTGCGCCGGCGACGCAGCCGGGGGCGGAGAAGGAGAACCTCGGCCCTCGAGAAGAGCCGCTGCACCTGTCCGTGACTTCGGCTGGCGCTTCAGGAACGGCCGCACCGTCTGTGGGTCGCAAGTATGCCTTCCGTGACGGCCATTGGGTCGAGGTGCCTCTGTATCCGGCACAGGATTCCGCTGCTGCGGCCACGACCAAGAATATCCCGCAGCCGAAGGCTGCGGACCTTCCCATCGCGATCAAGGCTCCGCCCAAGCCGATCAAAGCCGCCAAGTTGGCCGCGCCCGCGGGGCCGCTGCCGAAGCGAGTGGCGAGCTTTGACCCGCCGGCCAAGCCGATGCCCATCCCCGGACAGGCACGCAACAATCCGGAAATGCAGGCGCTGTTGAGCAAGGCGCTTGGCGCCAAGACTGCCCAATCGCTGGCGGCACAAGTCACGCCGGTCGCATCGGCGCCTGCGGCGCAGCCAGTGACCGCCCCGGTCACCGGCCCCGGGGCTGTGCGCGATCCGTTTGGGTGGGACGCCGCCATCGGAGCCGATCAGACTGAAATTATTGCCATCAAATTGGACGAACTTCAAAGCATCAACACCAGTATGAACATCATTATCCGGGACAATGACGTTATCTTCGTCCCCAGCCCGGAGACCGGTGAGTTCTACGTCATGGGTGAAATCTCCCGCCCAGGCGTTTACGCACTGACTGGACGAGGAACGACAATCAAGCAAGCGGTTGCCGCGGCAGGCAACCTTGGCGAGACGAGTTGGCCGGAAAATGCGATCTTGTTCAGGCGGGTTGCCAATAATCAGGAACAGGCTATCCCGGTGAACCTGGAGAAGATCTTCCGAAGCGAGGAACCGGACATTTACCTCAAGCCCAACGACATTCTGGCGGTTGGAACTCATGTGGCTGTTCCGTTTTACGCTATGGTTCGCGGCATGGTGCCGCAGATCCAAATCCAATCCACGCTCGAATACAGCCGAAACTTCTTCAACCCCATTCCGACAACAGGTTTGGATAGCACGCGATTCACACGCTGGTGAGGCCGTTGTGGTATGACTCAGATATCGGACCCGACTCCCGAGGGCGCGGCTGGCGCAAGCCTGGCCGATCTGGTGGAGGATGCTTCCGTGGAGGCTTCCTCCGCCGGCCGTGCATTGCCTGCCGGAGCCTGGGTCAAGTTCCTTCTGCTCACCGCCATCCTGGCCGCTATCAATATCAAGCAATTCCCCGAACTGTTCTACAGTTGGCTCACCGATGCCAACTGGTCGCATGGATTCATCATCCCCCTGTTCAGTATTTTCCTGCTCTATAGCCGCTGGCGGGAAATTCTCGCCGCCCCCCGCAAGGTCTGCCTGTGGGGCCTGCCCGCCCTCTTGGCCGCGTCCCTGATCGCCCTGGCCGGGTACAATTACGCCAACCCATGGACCGTCCGCACGGGCATGCTGTTGATGGGCTGCGCCCTGGTCTGGTATGTGGCCGGGACGACCATGCTTCGCCTGACCTGGCTGCCGATCCTGTTCCTGTTCTTTGCGATGCCGATTCCAAACGCCTATTACGGCAACGTGGCGCTTCATCTGCAGAATATCGCCGCCGCGGCGTCGGCGACTGTACTGCAATGGGTGGGCGTGGACATCGTCGCCAACCAGAGCAATCTGACCGTCACCAGCCTGACCGGCGCCTCGTATCCGCTGACGGTGGCTGAGGCCTGCAGCGGGATGCGCCTCTTGATGGCGTTCGTGGCCTTGGGCGTGGCGATGGCGTACCTGACCGACCGCCCGCTGTGGCAGCGGGTCGTGCTGGTGCTGGCGGCGGTGCCGATCGCCATCGCCAGCAACATTATCCGCGTGGTGATCACGTGCCTGATGCACGTCATCGACAAGCCCGAGATGGGCAAGGGCTTCATGCACGACTTCACGGGCATGCTGATGCTGATACCGGCGATGCTCATGCTCTGGGGGCTGGGCTGGTTGCTGCGGCACTTGTTTGTCGAGGAACCCGAGGAGACTGAAGAGGCTCAGGACGAGCCCCAGGAAGGAACCCCGTGACCGCCCCCCGACACGACAATCCCCCCGTGCCCGCCAAAGGTTGGCGGTGGTGCCTCGCAAACGGCCACTTCATGGTGGCGTTGGCGGTGCTGGTGCTGACATGGGCCGCGACGGCGGCTGTGGGATGGATCGTCAAGATGCCGGTGGTCTGGCCGGCGGGGGTGGAAGTGAATCCTTCCTATCGCCTGACGAGTCTGCCTGACGAGTTGGGCGGCCTTTTCGTCAAGGTGAGCCAAGACGGGGTGCTGGGCAAGAAAGACGGGAATCCGGATGGCGAGTTGATCTTTTCGGAGAAGGATCTCGAGGCCCTTGGATATGGCAACGCGCTGGACGAGAAGCGCTATCCGGATCGCTGCAGCGGATGGTATGTCTCGCGAATCTACGAGAACAAGCAGGCTGCGGACCACGATCCTTACCGCTACTGGCGGCTGGATGTCTGCTATTACACCGGTTCGCGGGACCAGGTGCCGCACGTGGCGGAGATCTGTCTCCAGGCCGGCGGGGCCAGCGTGGACAAGCAGGGCAAAGCATCTTTCGATTTTCCCAAGTTGGCGGAGCCCTGGCGCAAGGGCGTCGAGGTCAATCGCGTTCAATACAGCGGCCCGCGGGGCGCCGGCGTGGACTATTACTTCTTCTCCTGCAACGGCAAGCCCGAGACCGACCGCTTGATCGTGCGCGCGAAGATGTCCTTTCCGACCGTCCGCCACAACTATTTCGCGAAGATCCAGTTTTCGCCGCTGGGGGCGACGTCCAGTACTGTCGAGGCCGACGCTGCCGCGGCCGTCTTTCTCAACGCGGCCATGCCGGAAGTGCTCAAACTGCTGCCCACGCCTGACGACATCGTCCGGCTGGACCAGGCCTATACGCAACAAGAGTCCAAACGTCCATAGCAAGCGGAAGAACTAATGGCAAAAAAGAAGACAAGAATCAACAAGGCGGTCCTTTTCATTCTTGGCGGAATCATGATTTTGGTTCTGGCGGGGCTGGCCTGGAACTTCCGAACCAAGATCATGAACCGCCTGTTCCCGAAAGATCCGGTCGTGGCCGAGAAGCGGGGCGACCGGGCCTTGGAGGCTGGCAAGTACGGCCAGGCGATGGACGACTACCGCGAGGCGTACGTCTGGTATCGCGATCCCTCCCAGGCGTCGCAGCGCGCCAAAGTGGGGCTCAAGAGGGTCAAGGCCTGCTTCTACCATGCCAACCCCAATATCGACACCGATTCGACGATCACGGCCACGCAACGCATGGTAGCGGGCCGGGAAGGATATGAAACGTTGCTGGCGCTGGTTCGCGTTGATGCCCACAACGTCGAAGCGCTCAAAATGCTTTGCACGGTTTACTGGGGCCAGGCGATTCAGGCCGTCCGCAACGACAAGGCGCCCGACTGGCAGGCGTTTCTCACCCAGGCCGGCCTCTTGCTGCAGGAGACCCCGGACGATCACGAAATCTGGTTCCTGCAGGGACGCGCCTACAGCCAGATGGCCGGCGACAAACGCGACAAGGAGCAAATTAAGAACGCCCTGAATTCCTATCGCAAGGCCCTGGCGTTGCACAAGGACGAGTCGTATTACCGGGAACTGGCGCGGTTTCAACAATGGGCTGGCGACGGCGAGGCCGCCGAAACCGTCTTCAAAGAAGGCATTGCTGCCACCAAGAGCGGCGACCGCTCGCTGCTGCGCATTTCCTACGCGGAGTTCCTGCGAAACGTCAATCGCAGCGACGAATGCCTCAAGCAGTTGGAGACGGCTGTCAAGGAAGATCCCAAGAAGGGCGTGACCTATATCGCCTTGGCGAAATTCTGGGTTGCCGAAGCCCGGCCTTCGGCCAGAAATGTGGTGTCCGTGCCGGAGGCTTTGGCCAAGGCCGTATCCATTCTGCAGGAAGGGTTGAAGGTCAACAAGGACGACGCCCAGCTTTACGCTGAACTGGCGAATCTGTTTGTCAACCAGCAGAAGCGAGACGAAGCCTGCACGACCTTGCGGGAGGGAATCGCCGTCATCGACAAGGCCCTGGCCAAGGCACCCCCCGTTTCGGCCGCACCGACCACTCAGCCGTCGGCTCCGGATCTGGAGCGCCGCCGGCTGCAGGAATCGCGTCTGGCATTGATCGGAATGCTCGCCACGGTTTCGATGGATTATGTCGAGTTCACCGTCGGCAATAATGCCGCGCATCTGGCCGAAGCCAAGAAATGCCTCAAAGAACTTGAAAGCGGCGCCGAGACCAGCGATCGCGATCGATTGGCCGGGCGCATCGCCCTGGCCGAGGGGCGGCTGGCCGACGCGGTGACCCTGCTGGAGCGGGCCAACGAACTGTTCAAGGATAAGAATCCTGTCAAGCGGTCGTCTGACCCCCGAACCGTCAACTCTCTGGTCCGGCTGTACATGATGCAGCAGTTGCGCGGCAAAGCCGAGGCGCTGGTCGATGAGATGCTCAAGGCCGAGCCCAACAACGCCCAGTGGCTGATCGCCAAGGCCAAGATCGAGATGGACTCCCGCCAACCCAAAGAGGCCCGCGTATCGCTGGAATCGGCCTTGCGGAGCGATCCGGGCAACGCCGAGGCCAGAAACCTGCTTCAGGCGATCCTGGCCGGAAGCGAGGGGCGCGGACTTCCCTCCACGTTCGATCCCTCCGATCGCGCGGTAGCCTACGTATTGGAGCGGGTGCGGACCCTGGCGTCGGACCAGAAGCCTCTCGATGCCCAGGCGCTGCTGGAGCAGCTTTACCAGAAAGCCCCCGCCAACCGCATGGTGCTGGCACGGCTGTTTGAGGCATACATGTTCAACGGTCAGGCCGACAAGGCCCGTCAGTTGCTGCAAAATGCCATCGCCGCCGATCCCAAGGACGAGTCGCTCAAGACCACCCTCAAGTTGGTCGATGCGCCCGCGGCAGACCGCTTCGCCGCGCAGATGGCCATGCTGGATAAGGAAACCAACGAGTTCCAGAAGAACCTCGCCAAGGCCGATCTCTGCCAGTCCGCCGGAAACAAGGCCGACTGGGAGAAATATCTCAAGGCCGCCGATGCGGCCAAACCCAACAGCCCCGAAGTCATGGGCCGGCGGTTCCAGGTCGCTATCGGCGACAGCGACTGGAAGACGGCCGAAGACATCGCCGCCAAGGCCAAGGCCTCCAACGCGGACGGGCTCAACGGCCTGCGATTCCTGGGTGATCTGGCCCGGGTTCGTAACCAGAACGACCAGGCCATCAGTTGCTACAGCGATGCTCTGAAACTGCAGCCCAACAACCTTGCTCTGCGCGACTATCTGGGTCAGTGCTATCTGCGCACCAACCAGATCGACAAGGCCCAGGCCGAATTTGAACGCTGCGTCAAGGATGACCCGGCGTTTTCGTCGGCCATCAAGTCATTGGCCCAGATTGCCCAGGCCCGCGGCAGCATCGACGAGTTTGTCCGGTTGGTGACCCGCCTTCACGAGCTGATCCCCGAAGACCCGTATGTGCGGGAGAACTACCTGGTCGTGCTGGGTCAGACGGTGGCGGTTTCGGAGTTGATCTCGCGGCGGGAGCAGATCCTCCGCCGCGCTCCCGGCGATATGCAGAACGTCCTGGGGTTGGCCGCCCTCTACGAGCGGGACAAGCGTTTCCAGAGGGCTGAGGAACTGTACCGCCAGGTATTCGCCAACGCCAATCTCGACCGTCGTTACCGCACGGCCGTTCTGGGCGAGTTCCTCGTTCGCCAGAAACGCTACAGCGACGTCGACACCCTCTATTCCAGCTTGTTGGGCGAGCAAATGCCCGCCGCCGACAAGGTCAACGCCTACCTCGACTATGGCCGGCTCCTGGCCCAGCACAGCGTCGACCTGGCGATCGCGGCCTACCAGAAGGCGTTGGATCTGGACAAGAGCAACCCGCGCCCCTATCGCGAGATTGCCCAGTTGATGGCCGTCCAGCAGAAGTGGCGCGACGCCGCCGACTACCTCGAACGATCCCTGAAAGTGCAGGACGATCCCGGCACCCGTTCCAACTTGGCGCAGATCTACGTGCAGTTGCATGATGTGCCCGCCGCGCTGGCCCAGGCCGAAAAGATCATTGCCTCCAATCCCGATGCCTCCGGCGGGTACATGCTCAAAGGCGCCATTCTGTCTACCCAAAGCAGTTTCGCCGAGGCCGAAGCGATGTTCACCAAGGTCCTGGCCTTGGAGCCCAATAACGCCCAGGCCCTGTTGAATCGGGCCAGGGTCCTGCTGTCTGTTCCCGACGTCGGGCGAGCCAAACTGGACCTTGCTGAGGCCCAACGCATGAATAAAGACCCAGCCGTAGGCTTGGAGGTTGGGCGGCTTTACGCGGCCATGGGCGAACAGGACGCCTCTATCGGCGCCTTCCTGGCGGTTCTGGAAAGACAGCCCCGCAATCGCGACGCCATCGCTGCCCTGGCCGGATTGTACGCCTCCAGAAAGGAATTGGAGAAGGCCCAGCGGTTGATCGACCAGGCGATCGAGTATTACCCCGACGAGCCGGCGTTCCACCTGGAACGTGCAAGGCTTCTGAACTTGCGAAAGCAGAATGACCTGGCGATGGACGAGGTCGTCAAGGCGCTGAAATTGGCCCCCGACAACGTCCGCGCGATTGAAATGTATCTGACGGGCCTGCTCGACGCCAAACGCTATGAGCAGGTGATCGAGAATGCCAAGCGTTATGCTGATAGGAGCGACTTGGGACCGCTGGTGGCCACCGTCACCGCCAGGGCCCTGGTGGGCCTCAACCAGATCGCCCAGGCCGACGCCCAATTTCAGGTGGCGCTGCAAAAGTCCACGGGGGTTCAGACCGCCGCGGTCGTCCTGGAAATCTCCCGCGCCTATGGCAAGGACTCCATCGCCAAGATCAAGGCCTGGAAGAGCCTGTGCCCCAAGAGCGTCGAGTACCGCATGCGCCTGGGCGAGCTGATGCAAGGCCCCGGGCAGGACCCGCAAGACGCTTTGGGCGTGTTCCAGGAAGCCCTCCCGCTGGCCCAGACAAAGGGCCAGCAGGCGGAACTGTGGAGCCGGATCGGAACGCTCTATCAGGTTTCCGCACTGAAGGACCCTGGCAAGGCCGGGCAGGCCTATGAAAAGGCCATCGAGGCCAATCCCGACCACCTCCAGTCGCTGAACAACCTGGCCTATCTGTACAGCGAGCAGATGCAGAATTACACTAAGGCTCAGGAGTATGCCGCCAGGGCATTCCGCCTTGCCCCGGCCGACCCCAACATCATGGACACCTATGGGTGGATCCTGTGCCGCCTGAAGAACTACGTCCAGGCCGAACCGCTGCTGCGCCGGGCTGCAGAACTTGGCGCAGGCAAGGCCGTATTCCTGTATCATCTAGGAAGCCTCTACGAGCAGAGCGGGCGCGCGGCCCAGGCCCGTATGCAATATGAAGAAGCGCAAAGGGTGATGGGCTCAGGGGACGACAAGACCCTCCAGCAGGAGATCGGCGCTGCCCTCCAGCGCGTGGGCGGCGGAAGGAAATAGACATGCCTCCAATCCAAATGCGGGATCGATATCCGCTGGCGCGGCCTCAGGCCGACGTCCGCCATCGCCCTGCCGGTCCGGGCCCCGCTGCCACGGGCAGCGGCTTGACCGGTCGCGATTTCACGCGCATGCTCCGCAAGCGCAAGTGGTGGATCATCATGAGCGTGGCGATCCTCGGCGCGGGGGCTTTCACCACCACTCTGCTGTGGCGCCAGTTCGCGCCGCAATACAGCGTCAAGGCGGATCTCTACGTCAACCCCATTCGCCAGCAACAGGGTAACAGCTTTGTCCAGAATCAGGGCGAGTTTACCGCCGACACCGCCGGAACCAACCGCCAGCAACATGCCCGCATGATCTGCACGCCTGAATTCCTTCGCGCCGCCTGCGATTCCGCTGACGTGCGAAGGACGCGATGGTTCAAACGCAACGAGGCTTCGGCGGTCGATCTCCTCGTGGACAGGCTTTCGACCAACCTGTACCTGGATGAAAACCGCATGGGCGTCGTCTTCACCAGCGTCGCGCGCACCGATCAGGATCGCGGGGATCTGGCCGAAATGCTACGCGCGGTCGTCGAGGAATACGTCCGCACCATCAAGGCCCGCGCCAGCAAGGACGTGACGGACAGCATCGTTGCCTTGCGCGCCCAAAAGACCGCTCAGGAGGAACAACTGACGGACCTGCGCCGCAGGATCGGCATGCTCAATTACGGCGAGATGGGAACCATCGCCAGCTTGATTCAAACCAAGGCCGCAAAGCTGGACACTATCAATCAAGTAAAGGTGCAACTGGGGATGGACCTTCAGGCCGCCCAGGGGAGACTGAAGGACCTGGACGATCGCAAAGCTGCCGGGACGCTTGCCGAAAGCGCCGAAATTGCGGTGCTGGTGGAGGACGACCCGCAGATCCGGCAACTGCGGGACAGACAATCGATGGCGGACGCCCGGCTGGCGTCTTTGCAGTCAAACTACGGTCCCAAGGACCATCGTGTGCTGCAGGCCCAGGCGGATATCACGATCCTGGCCGATCAACTGGTTCATCAGCGATCGGCCATGCTGGACGTCAAGTATCTCAGCGTGCGGCCTCGATATAAGGCCGACGTGGACCGCATTGTTGCCCAGCAACTTTCCCTCGCTGCCCAGGAGCAGCCCGTCAACGCCGAGATCCAGGGGCTGCAGAAGAATCTCAAGGAATTGCAGGATCTCAAAACCCAGGAAGCCATCAAGCAAGGATACGTCCAGAAGCTCGACGAACAGCTCCTGGTGCTGACGATGCGTGAAAAGGAACTCACTCCTGTCTGGGTGAGCCTGCTGCCCACCCCGCCGGCAGTGAACGAGATCGCCAAGCCCAAGTGGTCAATCATGATGGCCGGGGGCATTATCGGCGGCCTCTTGCTGGGCCTGCTGATGGCCGTGGCGCTGGAATTCCTCGACAGCACCGTAAAGGGTCCGCGCGACCTTACCCGGCGACTCGACCTGCCCGTGCTGGGAATCATTCCCCATGTGGACGACCTGGACGAGAGTTTCAGCGAAGTGGCCATGGCCTTTGCCGAACATCCCGACTCGATGGTCTGCGAAGCCCACCGTCAGATCCGAACCACGCTGCAATTCAGCAGTCCGGCCAACCAGCAGCGCAGCATCCTGATTTCCAGCGCCATGCCCGGAGAGGGACGCACCACCCTGACGATGAATCTCGCTCACGCCATCGCCCGCAGCGGCAGGCGCGTGCTCGTCGTCGACGCCAACTTTCGCCAGCCCGCCCTGCAGCGACTCGTTCCCGCCTGCCCGGCGCAGGGGCTCAGCAACGCCCTGGTCGGCCAGATCGATTGGCGTACGGCCGTGGCGGAACTCGAACCGAACTTCGACGTTCTGGCGGCAGGGCCTCTGCCGCCCAATCCCGCCGAGTTGCTGGGCAGCGAGCAGATGCTCTCGATCCTCACCGAGATGATGGAAGCCTACGACCAGGTGCTGCTGGACGGCGCGCCGTGCGTGGTCGTCACCGACCCCGTTGCCTTGAGCACGCTTGTCGACGGCGTCATCATCGTTGTCCGCGCGGGATCGAGCACCAGCGGCCTCGTCCAGCGGGCACGCGACCTGTTCACCCGCGTCGGGGCGCATCTCTTCGGCGTCGTGCTCAATGCCGTGAGAGCCGAGGCCGGCGGCTACCTGCGCCGAAACTACGACACCTTCTACGAGTACCGCTCCCAGACGGCCTTGCCGTCGCTGCCGCCTTCCAAGGCCGCCGCCGCAGTGCTGTCCGGCGCCGGCGCCGATCCGCCGGGGGAGTCGCAGTAACTGGTTCACGTTCGTGGCCGCAGATCTCCAAGCCGGCGCGTCCGCCTTTGCCGACGCGCCGGCCGGTGCTTTTTGTCGACCGGCAGTTTCCTTGACGAAGTATCGGCCCCGGCGGTAGAGTAAAACGCTACCGCAGAGGGGGGATTTTTCGGATAGGCCTTGTCGGCGGGCTATGATTCCTGACAAGGCGGAACGGGACCAGCGCCAGCGTAGCTCAACGGTAGAGCACAGCTTTTGTAAAGCTGGGGTTGTGGGTTCGATTCCCTCCGCTGGCTTAAGGAGAGTTGCATCCATGATCGATCAGGCGGCGCCGGCAAAGACGTCCAAACTGCACAACCGCACGTTGTGGATTCCTCGCATGACGCATATCGGGGCGCGCATGGCCGCGGCGGCGTTTCGCTCGCAGGGGATCGATGCCCGCACCACGCCTGAAAGCGACGAGCGAACGCTCGAATTGGGCGGGCTCTACACCAGCGGCGAGGAATGCTACCCTCAGAAGATCACGCTGGGCAATTTCCTGCGGATTATCGAATCGCCCGACTTCGACCCCGACCGCCACGCCTTCTTCATGCCCACCGCCGATGGGCCCTGCCGCTTCGGGCAATATCGCGAGTACCTGCGGCAACTGCTGGACTCGATGGGGCACACCACCGTTCCGGTCATCTCGCCGACCAGCCGCAACGGCTACGAGGGCGTCAGCGACCACGCCACGGACATGGTGCGCCTGATCTGGCGGGGGCTGCTTTGCGGCGACATCCTGCGCAAGATGCTGCTCAAGACGCGTCCGTACGAAACCACCGCCGGCGCCTGCGACGAGGTCTACCAGTGGAGCATCGACCATATCGAGAGCGTTGTGGAAAAGCCCGGCGTCCCCACGCGGGCGCGCATGGGCCAGCTCATTGAGGCCTTGGTGCACTGCCGCGATCGTTTTCGCGCCGTGCCCGTTCGCTACACGCAGGACAGGCCCCTCATCGGCGTGGTCGGGGAGATTTTCTGCCGCCTCAACACCTTCAGTAATTACGACGCCATTCGCCAGATCGAGGCCCATGGCGGCGAGGCCTGGCTCAGCGATGTCGGCGAGTGGGTCTGGTACACCAACTGGTCCCACAAGGCCCTGCTGCGGCGCGACGGCAAGGGGATGTCGCTGGAGATGCTGGCTGCACACATCAAGAACGCCGTCCAGCGCCGCGACGAGCATCGTCTGCTGGCGCCCTTCAAGGACGATTTTGAAGGCTACGAAGAACCCCACGACATCCACCACCAGGTGCTCGAGCCGGCGTGGCCGTACCTGCCCGCCGACGGGGCCCTGGGTGAAATGGTCCTGTCCGTCGGCAAAGGCATCTACCTCTACGAGAAGGGCGCCGACGGCATCATCGACATCAGCCCCTTCACCTGCATGAATGGGATCGTCTCCGAAGCGGTCTATCACGACGTGGCCGCCGACCACGGCGGCATCCCCATCCGCAACTTTTACTTTGATTCCTCCAGTAGTAATCTGGAACGCGACCTTGATATCTTTATAGAATTGGCAGTGAGCTATCAGAAGCGCAAGGCCAAGCGCCGACATTTTCCGAAATATTTTTCGGTGTAACCGGCGCGGCTGGCACAGGACAATCTGTACATGATCCGTCGCGCAGAACAGGCCGCTCCAGATGAGGTCCCGCAGAGTCTTTCGGGACCCAGCGGTGATTGTGTAGCCTTGGCCGATCATCGCCGCCAGATCCGCCAGTATGCCCCGGCCGCGGCCCCGCTGCCATACGCCACGGCGGCAACCTGTCCCACCTGCCGCAGCGTCGTGCACGCGGTCTATGACTGGGCCGATCCCGCCCGTCCCGGCGGGCAGATCGTGTTGACGTGGCACTGCCCGGCGTGCGGGCCCTCCAGCGCGGTGCATCACGACACGCTCTGGTCGCAGCCCGAGAGCGATTTCCCCGGCAGCGCCAGTCACACCTTCGGCGGGTGGCGCGTTCCGCCGGTGCTGCGGCGCCTGCCGCGAACCGTGCAGAGCCTCTGCCCCACCTGCGCCGCCGCGGTAGTGGGGCGGTACTTCGTGGAAGACGGCGCCGTGTGGATCGAGAAGATCTGCCCCGCCCACGGCTACGTTCGCGACTGCGTCAACAGCGACGCGCTGCTGTATTCCAAGGCCGCCTGGTGGACCTTCCGCGAGCACGGAGGCCAGCAGTTCCCTCACAAGAGCAACGCCTCGCAGTGCCCCAGCGACTGCGGACTGTGCGATCATCACCTCTCGAGCCCATGCCTGGCGCAGATCGATCTGACCAATCGCTGCAACATGCGCTGCCCGATCTGCTTCGCCAATGCCGGCGTGACGGGATACGTCAGCCAGCCGGACTACGAGCAGGTCGTGCGGCAGCTCCAGGCGCTGCGAGACCTGCGGCCTTACCCATGCACGGCGATCCAGTTCACCGGCGGCGAGCCGACGATCCATCCAGACTTCCTGCGCATCGTGGCCACCGCGCGCGACATCGGCTTCTCGCACATCCAGATCGCCACTAATGGCATCAAAATGGCCGACGCGGACTTCGCCCGTGCGGCCCACGAGGCCGGCCTGCACACGCTGTACATGCAGTTTGACGGCGTGGGCGAGGAGCCCCACCGCCACACGCGAAACTATCCGGGCATCTGGGCCAAGAAGCTCGCGGCCATCGAAAACTGTCGTCGCCTGGACCTGAAGATCTGCCTGGTGCCGACGATTCTCAAGGGCATCAACTCCGACCAGGTCGGCGAGATCTTCCACTTCGCCGCCGCCAATACCGACGTCATCAGCGGCATCAGCTATCAGCCCGTGTCATTCAGCGGACGCATCGACGAGCAACAGCGCATGGCGCAGCGATACACCTTGGGCGACCTGGCGCACGATCTGGCTGAAGCCTCCGGCGCCAGCGCCCTTCGCGACATGTACCCGCTGAGCATCGTCGTGCCGCTGGCGGAGTTTCTCGAGGCTCTGACCGGCAAGCCCAAGATCCGACCCAGCGCACACCCTGACTGCGCCTTCGGAACCTACTTCCTGATCTCGCCCGAGGGCAAGGCCTACCCGTTCCCGCAGGTGATCAACGTCGAGGGCATGTTCACCGAGATGAACCTCATCGCCGGCCGCATCAAGGCCCGCGGGCGCGTGAGCTGGCTCGACCGCATCCGCATCGTGCGGATGTTCAAGCGGCACTTCAACCCCGCCGCCGCGCCGCCGGGCCTGACCGTCAAGCGGTTCATCCGCTCGCTGCAGGGCCTGGTCGACAAGAACCTCGGGCGCGGCGAGGGCGAAAAGCAGACCTACAAAACG
>JAJFVE010000161.1 GCA_021371965.1 Planctomycetaceae bacterium | reverse complement strand
CTATCGCGGCGATTTCCAAGCCGTGCGAGACGCCGTGCTGCGCGACGCCGAGACGCTGGTCGACGGCGGGGTGCACGGCCTGCTGTTGGAAAACTTCGGCGATGCGCCGTTCTATCCCGGGCAAGTGCCAACCCACGTGGTCGCCTCGATGACCGCGCTGGCGGTCCAGGTGCGCGAGCGGTTTGCCGTGCCGCTGGGGATCAACGTCCTGCGCAACGATGGCCGCAGCGCGTTGGCCGTGGCTTGTGCGACGGGAGCCCAGTTCATCCGCGTCAACGTCCTGTGCAGCGCCCGGGTCACCGATCAGGGGCTGATCCAGGGCATCGCCCACGAGTTGCTCCGCGAGCGGGCGATGCTGGGGGCCAGCAGCATCCGGATCCTCGCCGATGTCGACGTCAAGCACTCGGCCCCGCTCGGCCTCCGGCCGATCGACGATGAAGCCCGCGAGACGCTCGAACGGGGCGGGGCGGACGGCCTGATTGTCTCCGGCACGGCGACCGGCCAGCCGACCGACATGGCCCAACTCTCCCAGGTGAAACGCGTGGCCGGTCCTGCGCCCGTCCTGGTGGGCAGCGGCATCACCCCCGACTCGCTCGCCCGTTTCCTGCCCTATGCCGATGGATTCATCGTCGGCACGGCGATCAAGCGCGACGGCATCACCACCAACCCGGTCGATCCGGCCCGGGTCCGGGCACTCGTCGAGGTTCTTAGGGGTATTGGCGAACAAAGCCGATGAGGTAGGGCGGTGCCGAGCTTGCGAGGCCCGCCACTGCGTTGCCACGGTTCCGGCGGGCCTCGCAAGCTCGGCGCCGCCCTACCTTGATAATTGCCGATCTTGGCCGTCAAAACGCACTAGAGAAACAGCGTCTGAGCGAGGCGGTAGCCGACCAGGAAAATGGCCGCATCGGCCAGGGCGTGGCTCAGCCAGGGGCCGAGCAACGAGCCGCTGCGCTGGTAGTTCGCTGCCCAAAGGGCCCCGGCCGCCGCCACGGCCAGCGAAAAGAGCCACGCCTGGAGGGAGAACCAGCCAAAGTAGAACGCCAGCACGATCACGTGATGGGCCATGAACCCAAGGCTGGAAACGACGATCGCCGCAGGCACCGGGATCAGTTGCCGCAACTTGCCGTAGACGAACCACCGCCAGTAATACTCTTCGAGGAAGGAGTGGATCAGCGAGTAGAAGACGCTCAGGGCAACGTAGGCCGGCAGCGTGCGTACGCCCATGCTGCTGAGCTTGGCCGTGATCTCCGCGGCGCCGGCGGTCAAGTAGCCGGCCGGAGCGAACCAGAGGTGATAGCCGGCCAGGATCGTTGCCAGGATCAGCAGGCCGGACGCGAGTCCCTCCAACCCGCCCCGCGGCCGAAGGCAGATTGCGAATTTCTGGCGTCGAATCAACAACACCCAAGCAAGCGGAAAGGCGAACTGGATCACCTTGCCCACCAGCATCGACACCTGCTGAGCTGTGCCTCCGGAGTCGGCCAGACCGATGAAGTAGAGCCAGGTGGCCAAGGCCGGAAAGACCAGCGCGAACCCGACGGCCCAGGCATCCACACGTCGTGCAGGAGTCTTTGACGATTCGCCCATTGCTACGGAATACCTTTCACCTTGCAGGATCCCAAGACGGCTCTGATGAGTTTTGGCGAAAAACACCGACAGCTGACTGCGAGAGACTCTCAGAAAAGTAAGGAACACTAACCTTCACTCATCTGCGCTAATACGATCAATTCGCGTCTCGAGGCTGAACATGTCGGCGACGGCACATCCCCGCTGGACTCGTCCCAGTGGATCGTGGGGGTTGGTGCACTACCCATGCCCCGTATTCCGCTCGCCCCCAAAG
>JAJFVE010000125.1 GCA_021371965.1 Planctomycetaceae bacterium | reverse complement strand
GCTCATCAGCTCGGCCGAAGGCCTGCGCGGCGACCCCAAGACCCGCCCGCCGTTCCCGGCCCAGAAGGGCTACATGGGCTGCCCCTCGACCGTCAACAACGTCGAGACGTTCTGCTGTGCCGCCCGCATCATGGACAAGGGGCCCGGCTGGTTCGCCCAGATGGGTTCCAAGGGCTCGCCCGGCACCAAGCTGCTGTCCATCAGCGGCGACTGCATGATGCCCGGCGTCTACGAGGTCCCCTTCGGCATCAAGCTCTCTGAGGTGCTCGACATGGCCGGCGCCGAAGACACCCAGGCCGTCCAGATCGGCGGGCCCAGCGGGCAGATGGTCGGCAAGGCCGACTTCGGCCGAACGATCTGCTACGACGACCTGGCCACCGGCGGCTCGATCATGATCTTCGGACCCAAGCGCAACGTGCTGGAGATCGCCAAGGAGTTCATGGAGTTCTTCTGCGACGAGAGTTGCGGATACTGCACCCCCTGCCGCGTCGGCAACGTCCTGCTCGAACAGCGCCTCGACGCCATCCTCCATGGCAAGGGAGAACCGGGCGATATCGAGTACCTCGACACCCTGGGCAAGACCGTCAAACTTGCCAGTCGCTGCGGCCTGGGACAGACCTCGGCCAATCCGATCCTCACGACGATCAAGAACTTCCGCGGCGAATACGAAAAACTGCTCAAGAAGCCCGCCGGCGAGATGATCCGCCGCTTCAACATCCACGAAGCCCTCAGCGATGCCAAGGCCATCACCGGCCGCCAGTCCACGCTGTACTAACAGGAACCCACTTATGAGCCAGACGATCCAGTTCACGATTGACGGCGTCGAGGTGACCGGCCAGGCGGGCCAGACGATCATGGCCGCCGCCGATGCGGCCGGAATCTACATCCCCCGCCTGTGCTTCCTCAAGGGCCTGAGCCCCTACGGCGCCTGCCGCGTCTGCACGGTGATGGTCAACGGGCGTCCGCAGACGGCATGCACGCAGCCCATCGCCAACGACATGGTGGTCGAGAACGACACCGCCGCGCTGCTGGAGGTCCGCCGCAGCATCGTCGAGATGCTCTACGTCGAGGGCAACCACTTCTGCATGTTCTGCGAAGTCAGCGGCAAGTGCGAACTCCAGGCCCTGGGCTACCGCTTCAAGATGATGGTGCCCAAGTACCCCTTCCAGTACCCCAACCGCGAGATCGACGCTTCGCACCCGGACCTGTTCATCGACCGCAGCCGTTGCGTGCTCTGCGCCCGCTGCATCCGCTCGAGCAAAGAACTCGATGGCAAGAACGCCTACGGGTTCGTCGGACGCGGATTAAAGAAGAAGATCGCTTTCAACTCCGCCGCCGGGCTGGGCGACACCGACGCGTCGGTCACCGACAAGGCCGCCGAGGCTTGCCCCGTCGGCACGATCCTCAAGAAAGACACCGCCTTCCGCGTGCCCTACGGCCAGCGCAAGTACGACAGCACTCCCATTGGATCGGAAATCGAGGCCACCAAGCCCCAGTAAGTCCCGAGGCAACTAAACCATGGCAAAACCTAAAATCGCAACATGCTCCCTGGCCGGATGCTTCGGCTGCCACATGTCGATCCTGGACATCGACGAGCGGATTCTCAAGCTTGCCGAGCTGGTGGACTTCGACCGCTCGCCCATCGACGACATCAAGCACATCACCGGACCGGTGGACATCGGCTTGATCGAGGGCGGCTGCTGCAACGAGGAAAACGTCCACACGCTCGAAGAGTTCCGCAAGCATTGCAAGATCCTCATCACCGTCGGCGAGTGCGCCCTGATGGGCGACATCCCGGCCCTGCGGAACTGGATCCCGCTCAAGGAGTGCCTCGACGAGGCCTACCTCAACGGCCCCACCGTGCACAACCCCAGCGGCAAGATCCCCAACGATCCGGACATCCCGCTACTGCTCAACAAGGTCTACCCCTGCCACGAGGTGGTCAAGATGGACTACTTCCTGCCCGGATGCCCGCCCAAGGCCGACACCATCTGGCAGGCCTTGGTGGCGCTGCTGACCAACAAGCCCCTGGATCTGCCCTACGAACTGGTCAAGTACGACTAAGTCACTGGAGAACACGCGTGGTATCTGCCAACAAGAACAAGATCGTCATCGAGCCGGTCACCCGCGTCGAGGGGCACGGCAAGGTTACCCTGATCCTGGACGACCAAGGCAAGGTCTCGCAGGCCCGACTCCACATCGTCGAGTTCCGCGGGTTTGAACGCTTCGTGCAGGGACGCCCCTTCTGGGAAATCCCCGTCATGATCCAGCGCCTCTGCGGCATCTGCCCGGTGAGCCATCACCTTGCGGCCGCCAAGGCCATGGACCGAATCGTCGGCGGCGAGAAGCTGACCCCCACCGCCGAGAAGATGCGCCGCCTGATGCACTACGGGCAGATGTTCCAGTCGCACAGCCTGCACTTCTTCCACCTGGCCAGCCCGGACCTGCTGTTTGGGTTCGGGGCCGACGTCGCCCTGCGCAACGTGATCGCGGTGGCCGCCAAGTTCCCGGAACTGGCCGTGCAGGGCGTGATGATGCGCAAGTACGGCCAGGAGATCATCAAGGCCACCGCCGGCAAGAAGATCCACGGCACCGGCGCGATTCCCGGCGGCATCAACAAGAACCTCTCGATCGCTGAGCGCGATTTCTTCCTCAAGGACCTCGACCAGATGCTCGCCTGGGGGCGCGGGGCGCTGAAGGTCGCCAAGGATTACACCGTCGCGAACCTTGACAAGGTCAAGGATTTCGGCTCGTTTGAGTCCAACCACCTGTCCATCGTCAGGAAAGACGGCTGCATGGACCTGTACGATGGCAACCTGCGGGCCATCGACGCCCAGGGCAAGAAGATCTTCGACCAGGTCGACAACCAGGACTACGCCAAGTACATCGCGGAGGAAGTCAAGAATTGGTCGTACATGAAGTTCCCGTTTATCAAGAGCCTGGGTCCGGAAAAGGGCTGGTATCGCGTGGGCCCGCTGGCTCGCATCAACGCCTGCGACTCGATCGACACGCCTGAGGCCGAGGCGGCCCGCAAGGAGTTCATGGCCGTCACCAAGGGCAAGCCCAACAACATCACGATGGCGTACCACTGGGCGCGGATGATCGAGAATCTGCACTCGATCGAGAAGATCGCCGAGTTGCTGCACGACAAGGACCTGCAGGGCACGGACCTGATCGTCCGCGGCCAGCGGAGGAGCGAGGCCGTGGGCATTATCGAGGCCCCGCGCGGGACGCTGTTCCATCACTACAAGGTCAACGACGACGACCAGGTCACCATGTGCAACCTGATCGTCTCGACCACCAGCAACAACGAGCCGATGAACCGCGCCGTCCAGGGCGTCGCCCGCGACTATCTCAGCGGCAAGGAGATCACCGAAGGCCTGCTCAACCACATCGAAGTGGCGATCCGGGCCTACGACCCCTGCCTGTCCTGCGCGACCCACGCCATGGGCAAGATGCCGCTGATCGTGGAACTCTACGACCGCGACGGCACGCTGCTGGACAGCAAGGCGAAGTAACACAAGTTAGCGGCGGAGCTTGCTCCGCGCGGTTGTCGGATGGAAGGATGGAAGGATGGATGGATGTTTTTCGGCGTCGTCCTCGTCCTTGTCGTCGGTTTTTAAGTTGTTCGGATAGAAAAGATGTCTGATCCAAAAAAGATCCTGCTTATCGGTTTCGGCAACCCCGGCCGTCTCGACGACGGCCTGGGCCCGGCGTTGGCGCAGGCGGTCGAAGAGATGGCCCTGCCCCACGTGGCCGTCGACATCGACTACCAGGTCTCCGTCGAGCACGCCCAGGCCATCGCGAATTGCAGTCGCGTGATCTTTGCCGACGCCTCGACCGACTGTCCCGAACCGTTTTCGTTTACGAGGATCGAGCCGCAGGAGCACCTGAGCTTCTCCAGCCACAGTCTCTCGCCCGCGGCCGCAATGAGCCTGGCGAACGAGCTCTTCTCTGCCAAGGCCGAAGGTTACATCCTGGCCATTCGCGGGTATGATTTCAACGAGTTTGGCGAGCGCCTCAGCGAGGCCGCCTTATCGAACCTTGCCGCAGCAACGGCATTCGCCGACAAACTGCTCTGCGGCGGCGACTGGGCGCAGGTGCGTCCGTGGCGCTGCAGTGAACCGACTTTCTCTGCCGCTTCCTGTAAATAGGATTTAGAGCATGCAAGACAACAAGCACGTGATCCTGTACATCGACGACGACAAGGACTTCCTGGACGTCATGCGGATGATCCTGGAGAAGAATGGGTACATCATGGCCGAGGCCTCGTCGGCCGAAGAGGGCCTGCGCGTCTACAAAGACGTCAAGCCCGACCTGGTGATCGTCGACTTGATGATGGAAGAGGTCGACGCCGGCACCAGTTTCGTCAAGGAACTGCGCGCCCTGCACAACACGGCGCCCATCCTGCTGCTCAGCTCCGTCGGCGACGACTTCAACCGCCTCGCCGACTACAGCGCCATGGGTCTGGACGGCGTCCTGCAGAAACCCATCAACGAGCCGCAACTCCTGACGCTGCTCAAAAAGAAGCTGCACAAGGCGTAACGGGTCGCGCGCCCGATCATACGAACACGAATGTCACGAATGGGACGAATGAGTATAGAAACAACATCCCGTTCATGAGATTTCTCTCTGTTCTTTCCCCGTCACCATTCGTCTTATTCGCGTCATTCGTGTTCTCTTCACTTCGCAGCGCGACCCTGTTACAATCACCCGCCTTATTGGAAGGAACAGACCATGGAAGACAACTACGGAAATCTCATCAGCTCGCTGGCCATCAAGAACGACAAGCGAATTGTCATGCTCGTCATGGACGGCCTGGGCGATGTGGACAACGCCGGCAAGGGCACCGCTCTTCAGCAGGCCCGCACGCCGAACCTTGACGCCTTGGCGGCCGTCAGCGCTTTGGGCCTTTCCGTGCCCGTCGCCACGGCAGTCACGCCCGGCAGCGGACCGGGTCACCTGGGTCTGTTCGGATACGACCCGCTGGTCTACCAGGTCGGCCGAGGCGTGCTGGGCGCGCTGGGGCTTGAGTTCCCCCTCGACAAGCGCGACGTGGCCGCACGGCTGAACTTCTGCACGCTGGACAAGGACGGCAAGGTGATCGACCGCCGCGCCGGGCGCATCGGCGACGACGTCAACCGCGCCTGCCTGGCCAAGATCAAGGCCGCCCTCAAGGTCCCCGCCGGCGTTGAGGTCTTCTTCGAGACCGAAGCCGAACACCGGGCGCTGATGGTGCTCCGCGGCGACAACCTCGACGAGAACATCGGCGAGACCGACCCCCAGGTCGTCGGCGCCGCCCCGCTGTCGCCTATTCGCGCCCCGCACGATTCATCGCGCACGGCGAAGATCGTCGACGACATCCTCAAGCAGGTGCAGAAGATTCTCGCCGGCGAGCCCAAGGCCAACATGATCCTCGCCCGCGGTTTCGCAAAGTATCCCGCCTGGCCGACGTTCAGCCAGCGGTGGAAGCTCAAGGCCGCCGCCGTCGCGGGCTATCCGATGTACCGCGGCGTGGCGCGCCTGGTGGGCATGGACGTCGTCGCCACGCCCACTACGGCAGCGGACATCTGCGCCGAGTCGGCCAAGCTGCTCAAAGGCAGCGACTACACGTTCATCTTCTCGCACTTCAAGTACACCGACAAGACCGGCGAAGACGGCGACCTGGCCGGCAAGATCGCCCGCATTGAGGAGATGGATGCCGCCCTGCCGGCGCTGCTGGCGGCCAACCCCGACGTGCTGATCGTCACCGGCGACCACTCGACGCCGCCGTCGCTCAAAGCGCATAGCTGGCATGGCGTGCCGGTGCTGATGAAGGCCCCGCACCTGCGCGGCGGCGATGGCAAGAGCTTCGACGAAGTCACCTGCCGCCGCGGCCAGATCGGCACCATCCCCGCCCGCGAGCTGCTCCCCCTGGCCCTGGCGCACGCCGGCAAGCTCGAGAAGTTCGGCGCATAGTCACTGATACAATACGGAAAAGCGGCCGGGTGTCGATGACAACCGGCCGCTTCTGTTTCGGCTGAGAACTGATAGCTGAAGGCTGATAGCCTCTGTTAGACCAGTCTTCCGATCACCGGCAGCGGGCCCACCAGCGGGCGGGCGTATTTCAGAAACGCTTCGGTCACGCCGTTGCCGGCTTTGTTGATGTACTCTCGCGGCATGTCCTTGGTGAGGCGGGCGACGTCCTTGATGTCCGCTCGCTCGTAGCTGATGCGGTAGGTCGGGCCTTTCGCACGGACCATCACCACAGAGCCCTGCTTCTCGCCGGCGAGGGCGAACTGCACCGCCTTGCGGCCGCACATACGGGCCTCGGCGGCGTCGACTTTGCTGGCGATGCCGGGGAAGCTGCGCTGCAGGTAGCCGAACGTATCGCTGCGCACGCGAAGCTTGCCGAACTGGTCCTTGAGCTTGCTCTTGAGGTAATCGCTCAGGAAGTCGCCCAGGATACCCGTGCCGGAAAGCTGCACGTTGCCGTGCGTGTCCTTCTCGAGCTGGATGTTCATTTCTTCTGCGAGCTTGACGGCGATGGGCGTCTCGTGCTCATCGACGATGCCTTCGGAGACGGCGATCTGGCAGCGGCCGAGCTTGGCGTAGACCTTGCGCACGTCCTCGACGAATTTCTCGGTGATGAAGGGCACTTCCGGCACGTAGACCAGGTGGGGCCCTTCGCTTTCGTCCTGTCGGCCCAGGGCGCTGGCGGCGGTGAGCCAGCCGGCGTTGCGACCCATGACGACGTTGATCTTGAGGCCCGGCAGAGCGGCCGAGTCACGGTCGTCGCCCATGAACGCGCAGGCGACGAACTTGGCGGCAGAGCCGTAGCCCGGGCAGTGGTCGGTGACGCGCAGGTCGTTGTCGATGGTCTTGGGACTGTGGAACGCCTGAAGGTCGTAGTTGTCGGCCGCGGCCATTTCCGAGACGATGCGGGCCGTGTCAGCGGAGTCGTTGCCGCCGATGTAGAAGAAGTACCGCACGTCGTACTTGGCGAAGACGCCAAAGATCTTGCGGCAGTACTCTTCGTCGGGCTTGTCGCGGCTGGAGCCCAGCGCGGCGGCGGGCGTCTGGGCGACCTTCTCGAGCAGGGCCTTGCCTGCTTTCTTCAGGTCGATGAAGTCTTCCTTAACGATGCCCTTGACGCCGTGATGGGCGCCGAGGATCTTGCCGATCTTGTTCGAGGCCTTGAGGGCCTCGACAGCCCCGACGAGCGACTGGTTGATGACGACGGTCGGCCCGCCGGACTGTCCGATGACGACGTTACCCTTGGTTGTCTTGGCCATGCTTGCTCCCTTGTGGCATGGGCGTCTCGCCCATGCATCTTCGATTTCTTCAGCTTCGAGGACACGCACAACGGAGTTGTGCGTGGCACCCATTTCGCCCTGCTCGCTCATTCAGCCTGCACGGGCGAGACGCCCGTGCCACAAAACTCATTTCTCAGCCGGCGGGGCGACTTTGGCCGGGCCGGGCAGCAGGTCGCGCTCGATCATCTGCGTGTCCCACTGGCCGCGGGCGAACTTCTCGTGCGAGAGAATCTTGCGGCACAGCGGCACGGTGGTCTTTGTCGGGTGGATGGCGAACTCTTCCAGCGCCCGCTGGGCCGTTGCGATCGCCTCGGTGCGCGTCGGGCGGTGCACGATCAGCTTGCCGATGAGGCTGTCATACGTCGGCGGGATCGTGTACCCCTGGTACACGTGCGAGTCCCACCGCACGCCGTAGCCGCCCGGGGCGACGAACGCCTCGACCGGTCCGGGGCTGGGGCGGAAGTTCAACTCGGGGTCCTCGGCGTTGATGCGGCACTCGATGCTCGTGCCGGTCTGTCGCAGATCCTTCTGCTCGAAGGGCAGTTTCTCGCCGGCGGCCACGCGCAGTTGCCACTTCACCAAGTCCACGCCGGTCACCATCTCGGTGATGGGGTGCTCGACCTGGATGCGGGCGTTGACTTCCAGGAAGTAGAACTTGTTATTGCTGTCGAGCATGAACTCGACCGTGCCGGCATTGTAGTAGCCGCACTCTTTCGCCAGGCGCACGGCCGAGGAGCAGACTTCCTGCCGCAGCTCTTCGCTGAGGCCGGGGGCGGGGGTTTCTTCGATGAGCTTCTGGTTGCGCCGCTGAACGGAGCAGTCGCGCTCGAAGAGGTGCACGACGTTGCCGGCCATGTCGCCGAGAATCTGCACTTCGATGTGGCGGAAGTTCTGGATGCACTTTTCCATGTACAGGCGGCCGTCCTTGAAGGCGATCTCGGCTTCGGACTGGGCCTGTTTGAAGCTGCCGCGCAGGGACGCCTCGTTGTGGGCGAAGCGGATCCCGCGTCCGCCGCCGCCGGCGGCGGCCTTGATGGCCACGGGATATCCGATCTTCGCGGCGATCTTGACGGCCTCGTCCGCCGAGTCGATGGCGCCGTTGCTGTCGGGCGTGGTGGGCACCTTGGCGACCTTGGCCATTTCCTTGGCGCGGATCTTGTCGCCGACGCCCCGCATGGCCTCGACGCTCGGTCCGATGAACTCGATCTTGCAGTCGCGGCAGATCTGGGCGAAGTGGGCGTTCTCGGCCAGGAACCCGTAGCCGGGGTGGATCGCGTCAACATCGGCGATCTCGGCGGCCGCGATGATCCGCGGGATGTTGAGGTAACTCTGTGCCGACGGCGCCTCGCCGATGCAGATGCGGTCGTCGGCCAGGTGCAGGTAGCTGGCGTTGCGATCGGCCTCGGAGAAGACGGCCACCGTTTCGATGCCCATCTCCTTGCAGGCCCGGATCACACGCAGGGCCACCTCGCCGCGATTCGCAATCAATACTCTAGAGAACACTGAGGTCTCCTGACTTCCAATTAACCGCACAGATCGCAGAGCCGCAGAGAAAATCTCTTAACTATCCCCGCCTCTCTTGTTCTTCTCTGCGTCATCTGCGGTGAATCTTTACGGTTTAACCCGGAAGAGCACCTGCCCGAACTCGACGGGCTGGGCGTTCTTGACGCAGATTTCGGTGATCGTGCCGCTGCACTCGGCCTTGATCTCATTCATGACCTTCATGGCTTCGATGATGCATGCGACCGAATTGTCGCTGACGACGGCGCCGATCTTGATGTAGGGGTCGCTGTCGGGGCTGGGGGCGGCGTAGAAAGTGCCCACCATCGGACTCTTGATTTCGATGAGGTTGCCAGCAGGCGCGGCCTTGGGCGCCTCGGCGGACGTCGCCGCCGCGGCCGAGGCGGCCTGCGGGGTCATCATCGGCATCGGCGCCTGCGGGACCATCTGCACACTGCCGGCAGGCCCGCGGCGCAGGCGCACTTTCGCCTCGCCATCGGCGATGTCCAGTTCGCTCAGGTCATTCTCCACCATCAGGTGGACCAGCAACTTGATCTGTTTGATGTCCATTCTGTTCTTCCTGTGGCATGGGCGTCTCGCCCATGTTCCCTGACTTCGCCATGTCTGCACGGGCGAGATGCCCGTGCCACACTTACTCCAGCACCATCGCCGAAGCCTGCACCGAAAGCGTGCTGAGCCTGCGGCATCCGCCGCGGGTCACCAGCACGTCATCTTCGATCCGTACCCCGCCCACGCCGGGCAGATAGATTCCCGGCTCGACCGTCACGACCATGCCAGCCTTCAAGCGAGGTCGGTACAGCTTTGCAAGTCTTGGGGCCTCATGGACCTCGCGGCCAAGCCCATGGCCCAGCGAGTGTACAAACTGCGGTCCGTAGCCCGCCGCCTCGATAACGTCGCGTGCGGCCTCGTCGACGCTGCTGCAGGAGACGCCGGCTTTGATCGCCGCGATTGCGGCGGCTTGCGCCTGGCGGACCACCTCGTAAATCTCCAGCAGTTTGGGCGGGATTTTATCGACGAACAGCACCCGCGTCAAGTCGCTGCAATAGCCATCGACCGTCGCACCGAAGTCGATCAGCACCGCGTCGCCGCCCCGCACGCGCGTGGCGCCCGGGCGATGGTGCGGCAGCGAGCCGTGGGCGCTGACCGCCACAATCGTCGCAAACGCCGGCCCGTCCGCCCCCTCCTGACGCATAAGGTATTCCAACTCGGCTGCAAGCTCGCGTTCGCTGCGACCGACAAAGCCTTTGCGCCCCCCAGCCGTCAGCCTTTCAAATGCCCGCTCGGCGATGGCGACGGCCTTGCGGATGATGCGAACTTCTTCGTCGTCCTTGACCTGCCGCAACTCCTCGACCAGCCCCCCCACCGGCTTGATGCGTTTGGCGCCGACGGCTTTGTCGAGCGCCGCCCGCTCGGCCAGGGTCATGTACCCGGCCTGCACGCCCAGGCTCCGCACGCCACGGCCTTTGAGCACTTCCGCCGTCGCCGCGGCCAGGCCGACCTTGCGAACGTGCACTTCCAGACCGGGGCATTCATCCCCGGCCTGCTCGCCGAACCGCCCGTCGGTGATCAGGCATCCCTGCCGCTGCCCTACCAACAACCATGAATCTTCCCCGCCAAAGCCGCTCAGATACGCCACGTCCTGCGGCCGCGTGATCAGCATCGCCGAGGCGCCGGTCTTGCGAACCTTGGCCATCAGCCTGCCCCGCCGCTGCCGCGGGATCTCGCCAGAGCTTCCTTTTCGCTTGCCCATAGACGCCTGAGCATAGTCCCAACCGTCAGCTAAGGCAATAACTTGCCCCAGCCACGAAAAGCCGTCAAATCACAAACGCCAAACTGCAAATCCCAAACAAGAAGGCAGACTACAACCCAAAAACAACAGACCACCGTCATAATGACTGTTTCTGTTTCCTCGTTTTTGTGTGGATCAGCACCCAATTATTGCCCTCTCTCCACACCAGGATTGCAGTCCGGCCCTGGCCAGACGTGCAAGCGTTGAGTATCCCCGCGCGTGACAACGGGCGGCCGTTTCCGGCCGCCCGTTGAATCGCATTCAGTCGTAACAGGTGCTTCAATTACTGACGACGGCGGCGAATCAAGGCCGCCAGGCCACCCAACGCCAGCAGGCTCATGGTCGCCGGCTCGGGGATGGGCATGACTTCCAGGAACACGCCGCTCTGACCGTTGTACGTCTGGTGGAACTGCATGGCCACGCCGTCGACTTCAAACGTGGTATTCCATCCCTTGTCCATGACGCCCAAGGTGTTCAGAGTCGTGCCGCCGTCGTTGGTGATGCTGTCGGCGACGATGATCGCAAACACCTGTCCGGCCGTGACGGTGTAGCCGTCGAGTTCAACGGTGAACTTGACCGGACGGTACATGTCCGTCTCGCCTACGATCGGATCGATGTAGCGGCTGCGCAGGTCGAGCATGTTGGTCTGGACGGTGTTGAAGAGGCCGCCGTCGTTGCTGGCGTCGAGGATGATCCTCAACTCTGCCGGATCGCTCTGAGCGGTCATGCCGTCGAATCCGCGTTCGTAGGAGGCAGAACCCATGAAGATCTTCTGTCCGTCGCCGTTGGCAATCGTCAGAACGCTGTCGGCATCGTATCCCTTGACTGTCAGGTGCCCGCCACCTCTGGTTTGGGGGGTAGGTCCACCGATGAGGTAATTCCCCGTAATATTCACGGTGGCCTTGCCTTCAGCGAAGATCCCGGCATTGGCTGTATAGCCGGTGCTGGAGATATTGCCGGTCCAACTGCTAGCCGTGAAAGACCCGCCGGTGGTCACGTAGACCGTCGTCTTGAGGTGGTTGCCTTGATACGTGCGGCTCAGGTCGATCGAGTCCTGATAGGGGTCGGTGCCAAAGCCGTTGGCGGACACGCCGCCTACGGTATACTTGGCACCGTTATAGATGTTGAACGTCATGCCGCTGTCGATTTCGATGGCCCCGTAGGTCTGGTTGAGGCCCAACCCACCGTTCCATGCGAGGTAAGCGCCAGACGACCCGTCGAGATTAGCCGTGCGGGGAAGCGGGCCGCCCTGGGCTGCACCTATAGCCTGGCCGATCTCGTGCCGTTGCGCCAGCAACATGCCAACATCCGTCGGATGCACAAACGTGTCTGCTGAGCCAAGAACTTTGGTTCCAAAGGGAGTGTTGACGCCGCCGGCCCATCGCCAGTTGTTCACGTCCATGTAGTCATTGCTGGTTTCGCCCGTCCAAGCGAACCAGTCGTACGGTCCGGCCATTGTCGGCGAAGCCAGCGCCAAGCCGACCAGCACAACCAACATGAGAACTCTTTTCTGCATATGATCTCTCCTTCTCAAGCCCTCAACTGCTAATGGTCTTTCTGCTTGCTACACCGCAAGCACGAAGAATCGCGATCATTCCTTCAGAATCTGCTCCGCTCATGCCTTGCTCTTCACATCGCACTGCGGCAGCTTCGGTAAAACCTGGCGAATCGGACATCGGTACAGCCTTCCAGCAATCTGAAAACGTGTTGCAGGCTCAATAATACCACATGTGACTGTTTCAACAAGACAATTCCGGGTCTCTTGGTACTTATTTTTGTATCGGACATGACTCATCGCACCCACGGCCGACCTCAAACCCAACGCCGGCCGATTTACGAATATGAAACATTACTTTAATGCTGAAATAGCTACGATTATACCCTGAATAGGGCACCGGAGTCTCATCCCTAAGAAGTGGCCGTCTCTGCCATTACCCCGCAACATGCCCGGGCGGGACACCCGGGCTGCTCATGGGCGCGATGCCATGCTACTTCCACTTATTCCTGGCCGTCCCAGCAGTAGGTGCAGAGCTTTTCCTTGGGCAGGCCGATGGCCGCAACGAGGTCTTCCAGACGCTGGTATTTCAGCGTCGTCAGGTTCAGTTCCTTGCGGATGACCTCGACCATCGCCTTGTAGCAGGTGTCGTTTCCGCGGGCGGTTTTGGGGTCTTTGCAGGCCCCGCCGATCTGGTCCAGTGCTCGGCGGCCGGCGAGATCCATTTCGCTGCGGCTACGCGAGAAGTTCAGGAACTTGCAGCCGTGGACCAGCGGCGGGCAGGCGGGGCGCATATGCACTTCTTTGGCCCCGGCTTCGTAAAGCATCCGCACGGTGTCCTTGAGCTGCGTGCCGCGGACGATCGAGTCTTCGCAGAACA
>JAJFVE010000118.1 GCA_021371965.1 Planctomycetaceae bacterium | reverse complement strand
GGCGGTTCATGAGCGGCACAGTGCCCGTTCGGCTTTGAGCAGATTACGGTGGCGCATCTCGTCGATGAGGCGGGCCGCGGTGTTCGTGATCGAGCCGATCCAGGGCTGGGGCGGCTCGGTCATGCCGCCCGATGACTTCCTGCCCAAGCTGCGGGCGTTCTGCGACCGCCACAAGCTGATGCTGATGGCCGACGAGGTGCTGACAAGCTGGGCCCGCACGGGCAAGTGGCTCTGCTGCGAGCACTGGGGCGTCGTGCCGGACGTCGTCACGCTTGGCAAGGGATTCGGCAACGGCTTTCCCGTCACGGCCGTGGCTGTGCGCGAGCCGTTCATGGAGACCTTCGAGGCGATCTCGGCATCGAGCAGCTACGGCGGCAACCCGATGGCGTGCGCGGCCGCGCTGGCGTCGATCGAGGTGATCGAAGAGGAAGATCTGCTCGCCCGCGCGGCGGCGTTGGAAACGCTCTTCGCCGCGCGCATGAAGGCGTGGAAGGACAAGTTCCCCATCGTGGGCGACGTTCGCGTCAAGGGCTGCCTGATGGGCGTCGAGTTGGTCAAGGACCGCTCGACCAAGGAGCCCTTCCCCGAGGCCGGCAAGCTCGTGTACCAGCGGGCGTTCGCCAAGGGGCTGGCGTGGATCCCGGCTGGGCACATTTTGCGCATGAGCCCGCCGGTGGTGATGCCCGACGACGTGGCGCACAAGGCGATGGATCTGATCGAGGAATCGCTCGGCGAGGTCCAGAAGCAACTGGGCTACGTGTAGCATGGGCGTCCCGCCCATGAGTAGCACGGGCATCTTGCCCGTGTTCTTGCGTGGCATGGGCGTCTCGCCCATGCTCTTGTGTGGCACGGGCGTCTCGCCCGTGCATCAGGGACTGCATGGGCGAGACGCCTATGCCACACAACGGCTACGGAGAAGATTGCTCAAGGCAGGCACAGGCCGATGCGATATTACGCCCCGCGAGGTGATGTTCCTCGTGGGGTATCCGCACGTGCAGCGGGTCTCAACCGGCATTGCCGATCCGCTCCACGCCACGGCCTTGTGCCTCGACGACGGAGCCACCGCGATCATCAGCGTGTCGGCCGACGTGCTGTACGTTTCAGCAGATCTGGTCGGGCACTGCCGGCGGCGCATCGCGGCCCGCACGGGCGTGCGCGGCGAAAACGTGCTCATCAGCGCGACGCACACGCACTCGGCGCCGGTGACGTGCGAAGTGCTGGCCTGGCGCGACGACCCGGTCGTACCGCCGCCGGATGAGCGATATCTTGCGCTGCTGGCCGATGGGATAGTCTCGGCCGCCTGCGTAGCGTTCGAGCACTCCGCCCCGGCCGAACTGGCCATCACGTCGGCGATGATCGACGGCGTCGGGAGCAATCGCCTGTCACCCGATGGCCCGCGGGATCCACAGGCCGGGCTGATCGTCGTGCGGCGTTTATCCGACAAGCAGATCGTGGCGGTGCAGATGTTCTACTCGATGCATCCGACGGTGCTGCACGAGGACTCGACGCTGGTCTCGGCGGACTTTCCCGGTTATGCGCGGGCGTTCATCGAAAGCCGTTGCGGCGGGCGGGTGGTCTATCACACCGGCCCATGCGGGAACCTCAGCCCGCGATATCACGTCAAGGCCCAGACGCTCGCCGAGGCGCAGCGCCTGGGCAGCCGCCTGGGTGAGCAGGCGTGCTCTGCCATCGACGCGCTGGGCGACGCGAACTTCCGTAGCGATATCACCCTCGCAGCCGCCAGCGGCACGGCGCAGCTCCCTTGCCGCACGTTCCCCGCCCCTGGCGATGCGGCCGCTCATCTCGCGGCGGCGCGCGAGGGGTACCAGCGCCTCGTGCGAGACGGCGCCCCGCGCGCGGCAGTGCGTACGGCTGAGTGCAGCGTGTTCGGGGCCGAAGAACTTCTCACCCTCGCCAAAGCGCAGGCCGACGGCACTCTGGCGGCGGTGCAGCAATCGCACGCTCAGGCGGCGGTGCAGGTATTCCGCATCGGCGAGGCATACGTGGCGGCGCTGCCGGGCGAGTGCTTCGTTGAGTACGCGCTGGAAATCAAACGAGGCGCGGGCGGGCACGTATTCGTCACGAGCCTGGCCAACGGCCATCTGCAGGGGTACATCACCACCCCCGACGCGCAGGGCTACGAAGCGGACCTGAGCCTGTTCGAACCGTCGGCCGGGGCGCTGCTGGTCGAGACGACGCTGGACTTGATCACCAACATGGAGAGCGGCGCGAATGATCCTGGCGATTGATCTGGGCACGACGAACTTCAAGGCCGCGGTTTTCGACGGCGGCTTGGCGCGCCTGGGCGAAGCCTCCGCCGCCGCGCCATACACGGTCAATGACGGCCAACGCGTCGAGATGGACGCCGACGAGGTCTGGGCGACCGTCGCGGAGTTGATCGTCCAGACGTGCAAAATCGCGGCGTCGCGCACTACGGATATCGACTGCGTGGCCATCACCAGCCAGGCCCAAAGCTTTACCGTTCTCGACGGCCGCGGCCGAGCACGCACGGCAGTGATCAGTTGGCTCGACAAGCGCGGCGAACCCAATGCCCGCGATTTGCCCGAGAGCTTGTCGCGCGGCTGGCACGACCACTGCAGCTTTTCCGCCCTGACGGGGCAGATGCAACTGGCTCAACTGCTGCGGCTGAGGCAGCACGCCCCGCGCGTGCTGGAGGAACCGGCGCGAGTAGTTCCGCTGCCGGCGCTGATCTTCGAGCGTCTTGGCGGAGTCAGTCTCACCGACGATAACCTGGCGGCCATGAGCGGCATGTATTCGCTCAAGAGCGGGCTCTGGCGCGAAGAGTCGCTGCAGGCGTGCGGCTTGGGCGCTGGGCAAATGCCCAAGCTCGTTGCGATCGGGTCGGCCCATGTGGCCACCGCGTCGGATCCGTCAGTGCCGCTGGCCGCGGGCGTGCAATTCGTGCCGGCAGGCAACGACCAGACGGCAGGCGCCTTTGGCAATGGCTGTCGCAGCGGCGAAGTGGTAGTGACGCTGGGCACGGCCCTGGTGGCGTATCGCTATGCAGGCACGCAGGCCGGGCCTTACAACGCCGGCGGGTGCTGGGGCCCTTATCCCGGTGCCGGATTCTACGAACTGGCGTTTCGAGATGAGGGATGTCAGGCTGTGGATTGGGCAGCGGAGACACTGATGCCAAGGGCGGGTGTCGCGGATCTGGTCGAAGCGGCCGGGCGCGGCCAGACCGCAGTAACGGCCGACAGTGGGCTCTTCACGCCCAGCCGCATGCGAACGCCCGCAGCGTGGACGGGCGAACTGCCCACGCGGGAGATCAAGGCCTACGCGGTGCTCGAAGGCGTGGCGATGAGCCTTCGCCAACTCGTGCGCGACGATCTGGTGTGCCCAGCCGGCACGGTGGTGCGCGCCGTCGGCGGCGGAAGCCGCAGCAGTGTCTGGCTGCAGCTTATCGCCGACGTGCTGGACTGCCCCGTCCATCGCGGGCGCGGAGATAGCCTGCTCGGGGCAGCGCTGATGGCCGCCGGCCGCACGGCTGACGAGTCCGGCGGCGAAACCTTCCACCCGAGCGCAACGAACCGCGCGCTGCTGGAGGCGCGGTTCGAGCGATGGCGCCACCTGTAGTGTGGCATGGGCGTCTCGCCCGCTGGCTGGCATGATTCCCTCCTTTGCTGAAGTTGTCGGTTGATCTTAGACGGCCTTGAGCGTCTTGCGTCGGCGCGGGGTGCGGTTGGGCGAGCCCTCTGCCATGTCCGCCGTCCAGAGCCCCGACAGCACCGAGTATGGTTCCGTGCGGACGAGATCCACGTGCCGCTGCGCGGCGGCGTCTTCCTTCTTCATCAGCAGCCACTGCTCCTTGCCGGCGGCCTTGGCGGCCGAGCGCACCAGCATGAACACGCCG
Organism: Planctomycetaceae bacterium; assembly: GCA_021371965.1. The sequence continues at coordinate 46,356 of JAJFVE010000118.1, read as the reverse complement.
TGCAGCTTGACGCCATGCAGCCGCACCTCGACGTGACCCTTCTCGATTGCCGCGCCCAGGTCCGCCTCCGGATGCTTGGGGCTGGTGAGCGTCTCGAATGTGCCGTAGTCCCACACGATGACGTAGCCGGCGCCATACTGGCCGGGCGGGATCTCTCCTTCGAACCCCGCATAGGAGAGCGGATGGTCCTCCACGTGCACGGCCAATCGCTTGTCGGCCGGGTTCATGCTCGGGCCCTTGGGAACAGCCCACGAGGCCAGCACATCCCCGGCCTGGAGGCGAAAGTCGTAATGCTCCGTCCGCGCGTCGTGCTTTTGCACCACGAAGATCGGCTCGGCTTTGCCGGCTCGGCGGGCTCGGCCGACAGGCTCGGGGGTCTGCTCGAAATCTCGCTTACGCTGGTATTGGGCCAAGCCGGCTTCATGGCGTGCTCTGCCCTTGGAATCGCGGTTGCTCTGCCATTGCGGCGGCGACTCGAGCTCGTCGGTCTTGATGCCCGGCAGCACCTGTCGCAGCGTCAGGGCCGCTTCGAACAGGTCGCCGTCCTTCTCAAGGCGCTCGATTACTTGCTTCGGGCTGAAGATGAGCCCGTCGGTGCTGCGAGCTTTGATAGCCGCGGCGAGTTCTTCCCACGAGACGGGCATCGAGACCCTCGGCTCGGGCGTCGCTCGCAGAGAGTAGACGCAGACAGTGGTCTTGTGCTCGTCGTTCTGGCTCCAGTCGATGAAGACCTTGCCGCCACGGTGCTCCTTGCGCATCTTGCTGGTGACGCGATCTGGATAATGCTTCTCCATCAGCAGCGCGACGGTCTGGGCGAACTGTTTGGTCTGGTCGAACGTCACCGGCGTGTTGAGCGGGACGTAACAGTGCACACCGTTCTTGCCCGAGACCTTCGCCAGCGCCTGCAGGCCGATGCCCTCCAGCACGCGGCGCAGCAGCAGGCACACCTCGGCGGCCTCAAGCAGACCCGCCGGCGGGCCCGGGTCCAGGTCGAACGCTACAGCCGTAGGCATCTGCGGCGCCATCCCGCGCGACAGCAGCACGTGCAATTCCAGCGACGCGAGATTCGCCACCCATATCAGCCCCGGCAGGTCCGTCACGCTGCAGTAGCGTATGTCGGCGCCGCCCTTGTGCTGCACGTGGGTCGTCGTCATCCACGCCGGGCGGTGCGAGGGGCAGCGCTTCTCGTAAAACGACTGGCCGTCGACGCCGTCGGGGTACCGCTTGAGCGTCAGCGGCCGCGCACGCACGTGCGGCAGCAGCCACGGCGAGACGCGGCGGTAGTAGTCCAGCACGTGGGCCTTGGTCGTGCCGGCGGCGGGGTAGAGCACCTTGTCGAGATTGCTCAGGTCGAGCGGGCGGTCCTGGATGACGACGCGCGTCTTGGCCATCACGACGATTCCTTCGCCCGCGCCAGGCTCTCTTCCAGTGCCGTCACCAGGTCGATCTCCTCAGCCTTGCCTTTGCCTTCCTCGCCCTCCTCGTGAGCGGCCTGGGGCGCCTCGACAAAGGCGTGCTGCTTCTTCTTGCGATGGATGAGCGCCTCGACGCGGCGCTGGTATTCGTCCTTCAGGGCAGAGGGCTTGAAGTGCCCGCTGGACTTGGTGATGGCCGTGCGCATGGCCTTGATATCCGCGGCGTTGGCCGAGGCCTCTTGGACGATCCCCTCGCTGGATCGCACCTGCTGAGCGTAGCGCAGCGTGATCAGGCACAGCCCGCCGTCGATGCTCTCGATGGCGGCCAGGTACTGCTGGGCGTGCATGACGAACTGCCCGATGCCGGCTTTCTTGAGCCGCCCCAGCGTCTCGACCAGCAGCTGGTACGGCTTATCGGCTCCGGTAGGCACGAGATAGTATGGGCGGTCGTACAGGGCCGGGTCGATCTGCGCAGTGTCGACAAACTCCGTGATCTCGATGGTCTTGCTGCGTTTGGGGGAGATGGCCTCGATTTCGCTGTCCTCGATAATGATGTATTTTTCGGGCTCGACCTCGTAGCCGCGCAGGATGTGCTCGGGATGCACGAACGTCTTGTGCACCGGGCAGAACATACGCCGCGACAACCGCGAGTGGTCGCTGCGGTGCAGCAGATGAAACGCCGTCCGGCGCGACTGCCCAGCCGGGACCATCGCCACCGGCACAGCCACCAGGCCGAAGGTCACAGTGCCCGACCACAATGCATGTCGATCCGAAGGCATGGCTATTTCCTTTCCTCCAGAACAACCTCCTTGGGGTCCTTGTCGTCGCGCAGGCCCATAAATGACGCCTGCTGCAGCCGCTGCCCGGCCGGCCAGCGGCGATAGTCGATCTCGGCTACCAGGCGCGGGGCCAGGTAAACCGCCGGCGCAGGTCCTCGGTCGACCGCGTCGGCGAATGGGCTCTTCTTGCGCTGCAGCCTTTTGAACATCGCTGGCAGTTCGTGATGGAGACGCGCGTCAAAGCCCGTCCCCACGCGTCCGGCAAAGTGCAGACCGCCCGTGTCATCGTAATACCCCACCAGCAGCGAGCCGACCTGCGCAGCGTTTTCCGCACGCGGCTCCCAGCCGCCGACGACGAACTCCTGGCGGTGTACGATCTTGATCTTGATCCACTCGCCGCTGCGTTGCCCGGGCCGGTACGGCGACTGCGGCCGCTTGGCGACCAGCCCCTCCAGCCCCCACTGCCGCGCATTGGTAAGCATGTCCGGCCCGCGTCCTTCATAGCTGGGCGGGACTCGCCACCGCTTCTGCGTCAGCGATATGCCTGCCAGCTCCGCCCGGCGCGTGCGGTAGGGTTCGCACAACAGCGACCGCCCGTCCCGCCACAGAATGTCGAAGAGAAAGTACATCACCGGAACCGCAGCCACGCCCCGCCGCACGCGACCGCTCGTCAGGTGCATACGGTGTTGAAGCTGATGAAAGCTCGGCCGCCCTTGTTCGTCGGGGGCGACGATCTCGCCGTCGAAGATGGCACTGCTGCAGCCGACTTCCGCCGACTGCGGCGCCAGTTCGGGATAGCGGCCGGTGATGTCGTTGAGGTTGCGGCTTTCCAGCGTCATGCGCCCGCCGCTCCAATAGCACAAGGCTCGCACGCCGTCCCATTTGTACTCGTACGCCCATCGCTCCTGGTCGAACGGCATCTGACCGCCGACCGCGAGCATCGGCTGCAGGTGCACCGGCATGTCAGGCCGCGCGGGCACGTTTCTTCTTTCCTCCGCCCTTGGTTTCTTTGCTTCTGCCGCCTTTGATCTGGGCGACGCTGGCCTGGAGAACATCCAGCAGTTCGCGCGGCTGCGTGGCTTTGGTCTTGGCGGCTTTTTGCTTCTTGACCTGTCCGCCGCCGGCCTTGGTCTTGATCAGATCCTCCAGCGCCGCCTGGAAGTCGTCGCGGTACTTGCTCACGTCGAAGTCGGAGGTCAACTGATCCACCAGGTATTCAGCCGTCTGGAGCTCTTTCTGCGAGAGCTTGGCGTGGGGCAGTTCCAGGTCTTTCACCGCGACAACTTCATCACCCGTTCGTAGCGTCACCAGTTCAAGCATGCCGCCGCGGCTGCGGAGGGCGCCGACATACGAGCGGTTGCGAAAAGCCCATTTGCAGATACCGACCTTCCCGGACTCTTCGATCGCTTGCACCAGCGCGGCGTACTTGTCCGGTTCCTCATCAGGCCCCAGGTAGTACGGCCGCTCGAAATAGCGCCCGTCGACTTCATCGGCGGGTACAAAGCTGTCAACATTGATGCCGCGCCCTGATTGCGGCTGAAGCTCTTCCAGTTCCTTGGGCTCGACCAGGACGTACCGGTTCTCGTCCACCTCGATGCCTTTGATGATGTCGTCGCCTTCGACGGGCTTGTCCTCGAGTTGGCAAACCATCTGCTGGCCGAGGCGGACGTTGTCCTGGTCGTGCAGGAGGTGGAAGGAGATGCCCCGGCTTTCGGAGGCGGCGTACATCCGAACGCCCACGCGTATTTTGCCCACCGTTATCACGCCTCGCCACATGGTACGGATGGCCATGGCGTTTACCTCCATGCGCCCGCCGCCGCGGCGGTTTTGGGCGCCGCGCGGCGGCGGGCATTTCGGCAGGCGGGAGCAGGCCCCGCCAAGGTGCTTCACATCACCGGGTTCACGTTGGTCAAGGCGATCTCCGAGAGCTTATGATCGGTCTGGCCCTCTTCGTCCAGCGTCTGCTGAAGCAAGTCGGCTACATCGTCATAGTTCAGGTGTTGCGCGAACGAGCGAGCCGCGCCGTAAGCGGCGATTTCATAATGCTCCAGTCGCTGGGCCGCGGCGATCAGGGCCGCGTCCTTCACCTGCGGGTCGCCATCGGCCTTTATCAGGGCTTCGCCTTCCTGGAGGATGCCCTTGATGCCGTCGCAAGTCTCGCGCTCGGGTTCCATATCGAGGCATTCGAAGCATTGTTCGAGGCGGCGTTTCTGGGCCTCGGTCACCCGAAGATGCTCACGGAACGCGGCCTTGAGCTGAGGATCGCTGGCGGCTTCTTCCATCTCCGGCAGCGAATCGATCAGCCTCGACTCGACGTCATAGAGATCCTTGAGTTCCTCGACGAGCAGATCCTCCATGCTGTCGAGGGACTTCACTCCGCTTCTCAAATATCCCATGATGGACATAGTCGGTCTCCTTACATCCTGGGTCTGGGTCCATGCCGCCCTGTCAGTCCCAGTATCAATGAGACGATGAACACGACGACAAAGATCCAGAACAGTATCTGTGCGATCGACGCTGCCCCGGCGGCGATCCCGCCAAAGCCGAAGATCGCCGCTATAATAGCGACCACCAGAAATACCAATGCCCAGTACAACATAAGTCACCTTCCTTCGTGGTTATCTGTAGCTTTCTGCCTTTGGCGCGAGCCCGCCCCATCACAAGACATGCTAGGTGCGGCCCAAAAGGCAATCAACAATCCAAGGCGCAGCAGATAGCTGATTTGACCGTCAAAGGAGTTCTTAGCCGTAGCACGGGCGTCTCCGTGAGTGGCATGGGCGTCTCGCCCATGCTCCCTGATCGTTCAACAATCCAGCAACACGGGCGGGACGCCCGTGCCACTCATGGGCAGGATGCCCCTGCTACTGCCCGATAAATCGCAGCAGACCGTCGAGGATCGTCAGCGGGTGCGGCGGGCAGCCGGGAATGTACAAGTCTACCGGCACGACCTCGGCCGCGCCGCCACAGACTTCCTCATGGCCGCCGTAGGCGCCGCCGGAGATCGCGCAGGCGCCGACGGCGATGACGATCCGAGGCTCCGCAAGCGCCTGGTACGTCTTGAGCAGCGCCAGGCGCATGTTGGCGGTAACAGGGCCGGTGATCAGCAGCCCGTCGGCGTGGCGCGGCGAGGCCACGAATGAAATGCCTAAGCGCCCCATGTCCCACGCCGGCGTGCCCAGAACGTTGCAGTCGGCTTCGCAGGCGTTGCACCCCCCTGCCGACACCTGCCGCAGCTTGAGCGAACGGCCGAACAGCTTGGCCGCACGCTCGACCAGAGCCGGGGCAAAGGGCTGGCTGTCGGCGGCCACCAGAAGATCCTCGCGTGCCGCGGCGGCGAGGCGGTATTCGTCGCTGAACTTCACCGCCGCATTGGGGCAGGCATTCTCGCACGCTCGGCAGAAGAGGCACTTTCCCGTGTCGATGCGCAGCGAGGGCTTGCCGTCGACCACTTGCGGCTGAAGGGCGCCCGTGGGGCAAAGCTCGCCGCAACCGGCGCAGGCACCGCCGGTGCACGTGGGCGAGATCACCGGCCGCCCGGCAAAGCGGTCCGGCAGAGCCGGGGCAGGCCCGGCCGGATATTTCATCGTCCGGTGCTTCTGAGCCAGTCGTTCTCGTATCACGCGCAGCACGGGCTACCTCACAAATCGTGGCCGCAGTAGGACAGATTGAAGCTCTTGTTGCACAGCGGAAAGTCGCTGATCTGCTGATCGCGCAGCGACATCGCCAGGCCGAACCAGTTGTGGAACGAGGGGTCCACCACCTTGTAGGCGGCGATGCACCCTTGGGCGTCGGTGGCCAGCGTGTGGCAGATCTCGCCCCGCCAGCCTTCTACCAGCGTCACGACCATCTTGCCGCCGGCGGCCGGTCCGGCCTTGTTGGCAGCCGCCCCGGCCGGAAGGGCCCGGAGCTGGTCGCGCACGAACTCGAACGAGCGCTGGATCTCCTGCCATCGCACGTAGGCACGGGCGAAGCAGTCGCCGCTGTGCCACGTCGAGACCGGCAGCGTCGCGAAGCGATAGATGCCGTAGGCGTGATTGAACCGCACGTCGCGCTCGAGGCCGCACGCGCGGGCGGCGGGACCTACCAGGCCGATATCACTGGCCGTCTCGGCGCTGACAACGCCGGCGCCTTCAAACCGCGCCAGGACCGAGGGGGCCTCGAACATCAGCTCGACAGCCGTTCGCACATCCTTCTCGGCAGCATCGAGCTTGACGAGCATGTCGTCGGCCCGCTCGTGGTCAAGGTCCCACGCTGCGCCGCCGGGGCAGATGAGCCCGCGCCCGAATCGGTTGCCGCAGATCGCAGCGGTCAGGTTCAGCAGGTCGCCGCGAAGGCGTCCGCAGTAGTTCTGCGTGGGCAGGAAGCCGACGTCGCCAGCCAGGGCGCCCAGGTCGCCAACATGATTGGCCAGGCGCTCAAGCTCGGCGGCGATGCCGCGGATGGCCTGCCCGCGGGGCGGCACGTGCGTGGCCGTCAGCGACTCCATCGCCCGGCAGTACGCAAGCATGTGCCCGACGGTGGTGTCGCCGGCCAATGTTTCGATGTAGTGCCTCGTTCGCGGGCCGGGATTGACCACCAGCGCCCGCTCGATCCCGCGGTGCTGGTAACCCAGCGAGATCTCCAGGTGATAAACCGTCTCGCCCAGGCACTGAAAGCGGAAGTGCCCCGGCTCGATCACGCCGGCGTGCACCGGGCCCACGGCTACCTCGTGCACTTCGTCGCCTTCCATGTGGTGAAAGTTCGTCAGGCCAATCTTCTGGCCAGGGTTCGAGAAGCGGACGGGCTTGAGCCATGGATGACCGGTCGGCTCGATGCCCCACTGCTCGAAGATCTCGCGTTCAAACCAGTGCGCCTGCGGGCAATCCGGCGTGAGCGATTGAAAAGAGCCCTTGGCATCGGCGGCGATGACGCCCAACTCGGATCGCTTGTCAAAGGCAAGCACGCAGATGAGCCGGGCGCCTTGGCCGGGGTGGCGCAGGCTTTCCAGCCTGCCGGACACAGCCTGGAACGGCTGTGCCACGAAGAACGAGGCAATGCGCGCGCCGCACTCGACCTGCGTGACGACGGTCTCACGCAGTTCATTAATGTCGGCCGGCGGGATGGCCGAGGCGTCGAAGCACTCGCCGTTGCGGACTTTCAGCAGAAGGTCGCCGTTCATCAATGGCCTCCTGCGGCTTGTTTGAGCACCGCGTCCAGCCAGGGCGGCATGTATACGCCCAGGGTCAAGGCGGCTGCGCACAGTGCCGCCGGCGGCGCGACGGCCCAGAGCGGCTCGCGCCCCGGCGCCGGCGTCGCGCAGACCTCCGGTGTGCGCGTCCCAAAGACCATGGGCAGGATGATTCTCGCCATGGCCGCGAAGGCCACCCCCAGCGCCGCCAGGTACGCCGTGGCGACAAGATATCGATGGTCGGCCAGCAGGCCCTGGAGGATCGCCAGTTCGCTCATGAACGAGCCGAACGGCGGAAAGCCCGCCACGGCCAACAGTCCGGCCAGCCACAGCACGCCGCTGGCAGGTCGGCCCTGGAGCAGCCCGCGGATTTGCGGGCAGCTCTTGGTGTGGTACGACGCCAGGATGTTGCCGGCCACAAGGAACAGCATGGCCTTGATGAGCGAGTGGTTGACGGCGTGGAACATGCTGCCCGCGGCCGCAACGCCGCCGGCGCCGACGCCCAGGGCCAGAATGCCCATGTTCTCGACGCTCGAGTACGCCAGCATGCGCTTGAAGTCGACCTGGTGGACGATGAAGATCGCCGCCACCGCCATCGACACCAGCCCCAGCAGCACCAGCAGCGAGCCGCTGAAATCGGCCATCCCTGCGGCCGAGGTGATGGTGTGCACGCGCAGGATCGCCAGAAAAGCACAGTTGAGCAGCGCCCCCGACAGCAGGGCCGAGACCAGCGACGGGGCCTCGCTATGCGCGTCGGGCAGCCACGTGTGCATCGGCGTCAGGCCCATCTTCGTGCCATAGCCGACCAGGCAGAGGATGAACGCAGCCTTGAGCCACATCGGGTCGAGTGAGGCCGCATGGGCGAGCATCGACTCCATCGTCAGGTGCGCGCCGCTAGTAGCGCCGGCCACCGCCAGGAAGAAGTTGCCCAGCATCGCAAGGGCGATTCCGACCGAGCAGATCAGCAGGTACTTCCAGGTGGCTTCGAGGCTGCGGTGATGGCGGTGGAAGTAAATCAGCGGCGCGCTGGCCAGCGTCGTGGTCTCTACCGCCACCCACAGCAGACCCAGGTTGCGGCTGACTGCCGTCAGGCTCATCGTCGCCAGGAACACCAGCAGGCAGGCGGTGAATGCGGCCTGGGGGCTGTTGGTGAAAAGGAAGCCTTCCTCGTAGTCGGTGACTCTTTCGTCGCCCTGGCTGGCGAGGTATCCCGCAGCGTAGAATGCGGCCACCAGAAAGAGGGCCGTGGTGATGCTCAGGAACAGCAGGCCTGTCGAGTCGAGTTCAAGCCAGCCGCCGGCGGTCGGGGACGGGTGCCAGATCCAGCACGCCGCCACCATCGCCGCCTGCGCGACGGCCGTAGCGATCAGGAGCCCGCGCCGCAAGCGGTGATGGCGCAGGATCGCACAGACCCCTCCGCTCAGCGCCGGCAGCAACAGGATGGCCCAGATCACGCCTCTACTCCTTCAGGGCCGACAACTTGTCGGTGTCTATGTGGTCGAACTCGCGGCTGATGTGGTAGATCGCGATGCCCATTACCAGCACCGCCACCAGCACGTCCAGCAGCACCGCCATCGCCACCAGCAGCGTCTCGTTGACGGCGAAAGCCATGCCAAAAGCGTTGATCCCGTTCTCCATCGTCAGGTAACCCAGCACCTGCGTGATGGCCTTCTTGCGGCAGATGATCAGGAACAGCCCCGTCACGGCAGTGAACAGCGCGGCCGCCAGCAGCAGACCATTGGACTGGTCGCCCTTGACCTGCAGCGACGACGTCACCAGCAGGCACAGCCCGAGCAATATCACGCCCAGCAGCAGCGAGAGATTAAAGCCCACCAGCGGCTCGATCTCGCGCGACGCCGCCGCCTCGCGCACCGCCCGCCGCAACAGCCAGGGCAGCAGCACCGCCTTGATGAGCACGCTGAGAATCACGATCAGGCCCATCTGCCACTGGACGTGCGGCCAGTTCACCGCCACCGCTGTGGCGCCGAAGAGCACCGCTTGCGCCGCGACCGTCTGAATGCACGCGGCGATGCGGCTGCTGGCCAGCAGGCGGAAGTTCAGCAGCATCAGCACCACGATCAGGATGTAAAGCGTCGCCGGCATTGTTTACCTCAAAACCAGCACCAGCGCCAGCAGCGAGAGCACCACGGCCGCCAGCAGCAGTTGCGGGACGCGCAGCATTCGCAGGCGCGCCATACCCGATTCCACCAGCCCCACTGCCACAACGACCACGGCCACGCCGCCGGCGCCCACAAGCAGATCACACCAAGGGCAATTCGTGCGGATGGGCAGGATGATGCCCGAGTGCACGGCCGCGTACGTCCAGAGCATCAGGGCGGCGCCGTACTGGATGGCGGCAAAGTCCGGGCCGGTGTGGTCGAGCACCATCACCTCGTGGATCATCGTCAGTTCCAGGTGCGTGTTGGGGTCGTCGAAGGGAATGCGGGAGTTCTCGGCCAGCAGCACGATGAAGACCGCCGCGCCCACCAGCAGCAGCGCCGCAGCCGCCAGCGGAGGCAAAGCCGCCGGCGAAAGGGCCGCGAGCATCGCGCTGAGCGAGAGTTTGCCCGTCAGCACCGCCATCGACGCCAGACCCAGCAGCATCGCCGGCTCGGCCAGGGCGGCAAACTGCACCTCGCGGGAGGCGCCCATGCCTTCAAACGCCGAACCGGTATCGAGGGCGGCAAGAACCGTGGCCAGGCGCATCAGACCCAGCATGTACGCCAGCAGCACCAGGTCGCCGGTGAAGGATGCTACCGCCGGCACGCCGCCCAGCGGCACCACCAGCAGCGCGACGACCACCGCGGCCAGGCCCACCAGCGGGCCGGCGCGGAAGACCCACGTCGTCGTTTCGCTGTAGACCGCCCCTTTGCGCAGGAGTTTGGCCAGGTCGTAGTAAAGCTGCAGCAGCGGCTGGCCGGTCCGCCCGCCGATCTTGGCCTTGATGCGGTTGACGATGCCCAGCAGCAGCGGAGCTCCCGCCAACGCCAGCGCCAGATGAATCAGCGAATAGAGCGTCATGGCCGGCCCCCCAACTTCCACACCAGCAGCACCAGCACCGTCAGGGCCACGTAGAGAACGTAAAGTTGATTGCGCCCCTGCTGCACCCACTTGAGCCGCTCGCCCAGCCACCCCACGGCCAGGAATACCGGGCGGAACACTCGCCGCGAAAACGGATCGTCGGTGTGTGTCTGGGCGCAGGCCGACTGCGGCAACAGCCCCTGCGGGCGTTCGATCGTGTCCTTCGTCCCCAACAGAGCGCGGAACATCACCACCAGCGGCATGGCGAACGACGACGCGGTGTACTGCATGCGAGCATCCGGGGCAGCGTAACCGCAGTCCCATGTGATGCCCTTGGCCACGTTGCGGCCCTTAAGCACCCGCCGACGAAGCAGCGCCAGGGCGATCAGCAGCACGATGAAAGCCGCCCCCGCCGCACTGACCCACCACAAGGCCTGCAATGCCTCCGGCGGACGCGGAGCCGCGGCCAGTCCCAGCACGCTGCCACGCAGCGAAGCGACTATCAGCGGCTGGCACAATCCCATCACCACGCACAGCACCGCCAAGATGATCATCGGCACGCGCATCGATGCCGGCGCTTCGTGTGCAGCCTTGGCCTCTTCGCTGCGGGGCGATCCCAGAAACACGATCCCGAACGCCTTGGCAAAGCACGCCACGGCCAGCCCGCCGATCATCGCCAGCGAGCCGATGGCCGCCACGGCCGCCCACGCCGCGCCGCCTTCCAGCGCCGACAGCGAAGCGACGTAAATGCAGAACTCGCCCACAAACCCGTTCAGCGGCGGCAGGCCGCAGATAGCCGCCGAGGCGATCAGGAACATGGCCCCCGTCGTGCCCATGCGTTTCATCAGCCCACCCAGGCGGTTGATCTCGCGCGTGCCTGTGGCGTGCAGCACCGCCCCAGCGCCCATGAACAGCAGCGACTTGAACAGCGCGTGGTTGAGCACGTGCAGCAGCGCGCCCGAAAAGCCCAGCACGGCCATCGCATCGTTGCCGCTGCTGCGCCCCAGCAGGCCGATACCGATGCCCAGCGTGATGATCCCGACGTTCTCGACGCTCGAATACGCCAGCAGGCGCTTGAGGTCGTGCTGCGCCAGCGCCAGCAGAATGCCCATCACGCCCGAGACCGCCCCGGTGGCCACCAGCGCCACGCCCCACCACGCCGGCGGCGGGCTCTGCAGGGTCAGAATCTCCAGCATCCTCAGCAGACCGTAGATGCCCGTCTTGATCATCACGCCGCTCATGACGGCCGAAACGTGCGACGGCGCCGCCGGGTGCGCCTCGGGCAGCCACACGTGCAGCGGCAAAAATCCCGCCTTGGTGCCAAACCCGATCATCGCCAGCAGGAAGATGACCCCCGCGCCGGCGGCCTGGGGGTCCATGGCGTCGAACTCCATCGAGCCGCCGCGCCCGCACAGCAAGAACATCACCAGCAAAAACGCCGTACCCAGGTGCGTGGCGATCAGGTACGTCCATCCGGCCCGGACGACTTCCGCTCGGTGGTGGTCGAACATTACCAGCAGGAATGACGTCAGCGACATCGCCTCCCACGCCACCAGGAACAGCATCGCGTTGCGCGCGGCCACCACCACGCCCATCGAGGCAAACAGCAGCAGGTAGAAGCACCAGACCGACCCCAGATGCGTGCGGCCGTTGGGCCGCAGGTATCCGCTGCCGTACACCCCCGCCAGAGCGCAGATCAGACTGATGACGGCCAGGAAGAACCCCGACAGGCCGTCCATCGCCACGTGGAGCGAACCCATCGGCACGTTCCAGGGCAGGTTCAGGTCCCAGTCTTGTCCGGCCAGGGCGGCCAATCCGCAAGCGAGGCCTGCCGCGCCGCCGAGCACCGATGCCGCCGCGCCGATCGTGTTGGCCACTGCCCGCCGCCCCAGCACCAACGACACCAACGCACCGGCGGCGAGAACTGCGATGAAGAGAATGTACATATCCATCGTCAGTCGCCTTTATGCATCTACCTTGGCGACAGACGCCGGATCGCCTTTTTCCAACAGCGAGGCCTGCAGCAGAAGCTCGTCTCGCGAGCCGCAGTCTTTGACCGCCTGCGCGAACGCCCCCTCGCGCAGGCCGAACGACAACTTCGACAGCAGGCTCAGATGCGCCTTGATCGTCGGGCTGACGATCGTGAACAGCGTGTGGACGGGCTTGTGGTCGATAGCCCCAAAGTCGACGGGGGTCTCGAGGAAGCACAGCGAGATCATCGGCCGCGGGATGTGCATCACGATCGGGTTGCGGACGTGCGGGATCGCCAGCCCCTCGCCGATGCCCGTCGAGCCCAGCGACTCGCGGGCCAGCAGCACCTGCAGCAGGAACTCGCGGTCGACATCGTCGCCCAGGGGCATGACCTCAACGACACTGCGAAGCACCGACGTCTTGTCCGAGCCGCCGATGCGGTAGAACACGCCGCCGGCCTTGAGCGCCTCGTACAGGCTCGGGATGTCGCCGTCTTCGTCCTCTTTAAGAATGTCAGGCGAGACCGGAAGCCGCTGCGACGTGGCCCACTCCAGCAGCTCGGCGCGGCTGAAGCGGTACTGCTCACTGACGCGATACGCCGGAAGCTTGCGCTGCGATATCCAGCGGTAAATGGTCTTCTCGGACACGCTCAATAGCGCGGCCGCATCACGGACACCTAGCCTCATGGTCTACCCTTTTGTCCCGGCGGCTGGACATCTATGGACAGCCGGAAACCGAAAAGGATATCGATCCGAAGACGGCATGTCAATGATGTGATTTAAATCCGGGTGACTTTATGCGCGCCCGCATCCCGTTTCGTTAGCGGTCGAGCCTCCATGGGATCTTCGACTTCCTCGACCGCTAACAAAGCGAGGCACGCCCTTTCCTTGGACCCTATTCCTGCCGCGATGGTTTACTGCGGCGTCAGGAAGACGTAGGCGGTTCCGCCGTTGGGGGTGATGGCTCGGATGCGGGCGCCTTTCTTGTCAGACGTCGCGTCGGTGAAATCCTTGGCCGTCGTCACCTTCTTGCCGTTGACGTCAGTGATCACCATGCCGCCCTGGAGGCCTTCCTCGGAGGCTGGCGAGCCATTGCGCACGTTGGTAATGACCAGGCCCTTGACCTCGTCGGGCTTGTCAAAGCCTGCCGCCCGCGCCAGTTCCGGCGTCACCGGTCGCACGGTCATGCCGAAGCGTTCGGCAGTGACCGGTTCGGCGGGCTTCTCTTTGGGCGCCCCCTCTTCTTTGCTCTTCTGGCCGGTGATGGCGGCCATCATGTCGCCGGGCTGGGCGGTGATCTTGACGTTGAGCGTTATCTTCTTGCCGTCGCGATAGATTTCAAAGGGGACGGTCTTGCCCGGTTCGAGCGAGGCCACCACGTTTCGCAGCGTGTTGACGTTGGGCGTCTCGCTGCCGTTGACCTTGACGATGAAGTCCTGCTCCTTCATTCCGGCGGCCGCTGCGGGGCTGCCTGGACCGATCTTCGTCACCAGGGCGCCTTTGTCGTTGGGCAGGTTGAAGCTCTCGGCCAGGCGCGTCGTGACGTCCTGGATCGAGACGCCGATGTATCCGCGTGTGACCTTGCCCTTATCGATCAACTGCGTCATGACCATTTTGGCGGTCTTGCTGGGGATGGCCAGGCCGATGCCCTCGTTAACGCCGGTGCGCGAGATGATGGCCGTCGTGATGCCGATGACCTCGCCGCGCATGTTCACCAGCGGACCGCCCGAGTTGCCGTGGTTGATCGCCGCGTCGGTCTGGATGTAATCCTCGTACCCGCGCTGGCCGGTCGTGCGGCCCAAGGCCGAGACGATTCCGGCTGTTACCGTCTGCTTGAAGCCCTCGGGGGCGCCGATGGCCATGACCAGGTCGCCTACCTGCATGGCATCGCTGTCGCCCAGGGGGGCGTCGATGAGGCCGCTGGCATTGATCTTGATCACGGCCAGGTCCGTCATCGGGTCGGTGCGGATCCACTCGGTCTTGACGGTCCGGCCATCGGCCAGGACCACCTCGACCTGGTCGGCGCCGGTGACGACGTGGTTATTCGTCAGCAGGTAGCCTTCCTTGGCGTTGACGATCACGCCGCTGCCGAGCCCGCGCGAGAAATATTCCCGCTGCTGCGGCGGATTCGGCCTTGCTCGTGGCGCGTTGGGCGTCCCGGGCGTCTCAGGCGCGCCGGGCATGCCCGGCTGCTGATTGAAGAAGCGCCGCAGGAAGTCCTGCATCGAGTCGGGCATGTTCTCCATGTCCGGCATCTCGCCCATGGTGATCTTCTTGGTGACGCGCACCTCGACCACCGCCGGGCTGGTCGCCTTGGCCACCGCCCGGTACAACGGCGAGAGCTTGTCGTTCTGGCTGAGTTCCTTGAGCTGGTCGCGCAGGGCCTGGGTCTGGCCGCTCTCAACAGCGTACGCGATCTTGCTCACGTAGGCCGGAACCACGAAATACGCGCCTGCGGCCGCCACGGCCGCCAACATCAACACTACTGCCACGTGAGATCTGCCATTCATTTTCGACATTGCTGCAGCTCCTTTGTTTCTGAATGTTTACCCATTTCCAGCATCATCTATGGCTTCTACGGCAGGCCCCGTTTGGCGGTTCGCCGTTTTCTCAACACCGCTGTGGCCGCCGCGCCAGCCCACAATACCACCGCCGCGGCCGGTCCGCCGGCAACCGCCGCCAGAGACATCTGGCCGCCCGAGGCCGCGCCGAGGCGCGGCACGGCGATCTCGTCATCGTGCCGCACGGCCGCTGGCCTGCGGTGGCGAAACGCCTCGACCTCGGCCTCGCTCGCATCGACGACGCGGATCCTGTCGGCGCTGCGACAGAGACGGTTTTCATAAATCGCCACCGGTGGCCGGCCGCTCTGAAGAGACCGAACCTCGGCCGCAAGCCGATAAACCGCCTCGCCGGCCGCCAGCGGCGCGTCAGCCCAATTCACCGCCCGCGGCGGCCCGCCGCCCCTCAGTGAAATATTACGCACCTCGATAGGCCGCTCACTCATGGAATACAAACGCAAGAGACTGCGCTGCCCCGAAGTATGGGCGTCCCCCGTAGCATAGGCGTCTCGCCCATGAGTAGCACGGGCATCTTGCCGCGGATCAGGGAGCATGGGCGAGACGCCCACGCTACTGACCGTCGCCTCAAAATGCCGCCATTCGGGGCCGATCTGCTCAGCCAGAACCGTCATACCCATCGGCTCACGGCAAAAACCGCCGCCCTTTTCGGATTCCCAAGCCAGTTCCGCCCGCAGGGAATGCGCCGCCCCGCCCTGAGGTCCGCGGGCATCGAAGGAAATCAGATACGTCCCCGCGTGCAGCGGCGCCTCGCAAAACGCCTGCGATATCTCCGGAACCGGCGCCCACTTCGAGCACTCCAGCACCAGGCGGTTGTCTTCCTGCCGCGCGCGGTCGAGTTGCCAGTGATCGTTGAGCAGTTCCGCTTGCGGCTTCGCGCCCGGCGCCACCGGGGTAAGCGTCACCGACTCGATATGCCTGCGGAACTCCGGATCGGCGGCAAGGATGTACTTCACGCCGTAGGCGCTGAGGAGGTAGTTGTCGTCCAGCAGCTCGCGCCACGCCGGCGTCTCGCCGGTAGCGCCGAAACCAAACACGTGCGACGGCAGAGGGCTCTTGAGCGGGCCGTACGAGTTGATCGTCGCGAAGCCGAAAAGCTGTCCCGCTCTAGGCCGCAGCAACTCGGCAGGCCGGTCCGCGTAGTCCCGCGGCAGCGACCAGATGCGATAGCCGTCCACGCCGCCATGTTGCCGCAGCCACGCAGCCGCCGGCGGCTCGGCGGCGTTCTGCTTCGCGCCGGGAACGTCTACAAAAGCCGTGATCGTGAACAGGTCCGCCAGCAGCAGCATGAAGAGGATGCCCACCCGCCGAGCCGGGGCCGTCAGCCACAGCCGGACCGCCAAGACCGTTGCAGCCGCCAGGACAAGCGGAACCCAGAGGGCCGGATTTCCCGCCCGCAAAGCGGTCGCAGCGTCGGCAGTCCATCCGACGAAAAACATCATGCTGCCGGGCTTGTCCGCAAGCCACTGCCCGGCCGCCCACGCCGCACCCGCCAGCAAGGCCAGCACGCCAAGCATGGCCGTCGGCAACACCCAAGTCGCCGCGCGCTGAACCGTCTCCACCAGCGCGGCCGCCCCCTGTGGCATGGGCGTCCCGCCCATGCTCCCCTGTGGCATGGGCGTCCCGCCCGCGGTCCTCGACCCCAGCACCCTGCTGACCGCCACAGCCGCCAGCGCGGCCAGGGCCATGTCCACCGCCAGCAGCATGCGCGACGGGCAGCGGACCATGCTCAGGCCCGGCATCATGTGTACCAGGCGGTAGGTCGGCAGATAGCCGCCGAGCATCCAGACGCCGGCGCCGACAGCGATCCACATCCACACGCGCACGAGGCGTGATTCCTGCGGCACAGGCTTTCCAGCCTGTGAATCTTTTCGATACATCCGCCATACCGCCGCCCCCGCCAGCACCAGCGTCACCAGGCCCACGTAGCCCAGCGTCTCGCACAGATGCCAGGGCCCCCACCACCCCTGGCCGTACAGCGCGTTGGGCGTGCGCGTCCCGAAGATCAGCGGGAAGAACTCCAGAGCGCCCGAGAGCGGAAAGAAGCTGTTCTCGCAGAACGTCCCGTACCCGATCCCCGTGCGAGTGCTCTGGCGCATCACGGCGATGGTCTGGACAAGCTGCGGCCCGGCCGCCAGCAGCGCGATGGCCGCAGCCGCGATGCCCGCCGCGCCCGCTCGCAGCAGCGGCCTCGCGCGGAGCAGGAAATACGCTCCGCACACGAGCGTCATCTGAACCAGCGTCGGCCAGTGTCCAGCCGCCACGGCCAGGAAGATGATCGGCGCCCCGGCCAGCACCGCCCGCAGCGGGCGTGGGCCCGCCTGCTCGATGCACCAGAGCACCCAGCCCAGCATGGCCGCGGTCATGATCATCGACAGATGCACGCGGTGGCCGACCATGAACCCGCAGAACATGAACGCCAGGGCGCCGAAGAGACTGGCCGGCTTGCCCAGCGAGAGCGTTCGCAGATAGAGGTACGCCCCCGCCCCAGCAAGGCTGAAGGCGATAAAGATCGAGAAACTGTACGCCAGCGGCGCGTCGAGGACTGCGAAGAGCCACGTCGCCGGGTGCAGCACCGCCGTCTGCGGGTCGGCCATCAGCGGCGCGCCGGTGCCCTCGATGGCGTCCGTCAGCGGCCAGTGCCCCGCCCGCAGCGCCTGGCCGACCATGACCCGCGAGGGATAGAAGAACATGACATCATCTTCGCCCGCGCTGACGGGGTTCGCCCACAGCGGGTACAGCATCGCCATCGGCGCGGCGGCGATGAGCAACCATGGCAGAAGCTTGTTCATAAGATCAAGGCATTGTAACGCTGCACGCCGGGTCGGGGAGAGCGGGATTATCGGGATTGAGAGGATTTAGAGGATGAAGAAAAAGGCCTGTCGCCCATTGCAGCAGAAAACAGAACTATCGTGCGAACAGGCCCATTTCCTTGCGCACGGCGTTCATTTGCGGCAGGTGCTGGCGCCAGATTCGGCCGGCTTCGTCCTGGCTGAGGGCTCTATCGTCGCGCGTGGTCAGGATCGGCGGGGCGAATCCCAGGCCGCGGTATATCTGGTTGATCTTGCACTCGCTGTCGACATAGGCCATGCGGTCCCACCCGAAAATGCTGATCGAGTCGTGGCCGGCGTCGCCCAGCAGGTCGCGGCCGAGGCAGTAGTCGGCCGGGTCGTTCCGGACGCCCAGCAGTTTCATCAGCGTCGGGGCCACGTCGATGTGGCTGGTGAGGCGTTGCACCTGCCGCGCGGGCGTGCCGGGGACGCGCACGATCAGCGTCGTCCGCACGTGCGCCTCGTGGAAGCTGTCGGCCGGGTGGCCCCAGCTTCCGCCCTCCCAGAATTCCTCGCCGTGGTCGCCGGCCAGCACGATGATGGTCTTGTCCAGCAGCCCCGTGGTTCGCAGGTGGTCGATCACGCGGGCGAGCTGGCTGTCGAGGTGATTGCACGAGTTGAGGTAGCGGTTGTAGACCAGCTTCTGTCGCTGCGGGTCGGCCTTGATCTCCAGCAGGTCCGTGTAGTCGAAAGACTCGACATACGGCTTGCGGATGGCGTTCTCGGGCGGGAAGAAGTAATGCGCGTGAGGCGACTCGAAGAACATGAACTGGAAGAACGGCTCATCGCCCTTTTGGGCGTCGATCCATGCGAGCATCTCGCTGACGTTGCGGCGGTCGCGCGTCCAGCCCAGGCCGTCGTCGATGACGCTCATGCACGAGCGGGGCACGTTGGCGAAGATCGTGCGGTCGAACTCCGGATACGTGAACGACTGGCTCGTGCGGCAGTCGAAGCGATAGCCGCTGCCGCGCAGCACGTCCATCAGCAGCGGCGGCCGCGAGACCTTGAGCATGTTGAACCAGTAGTTGCCGTGCAGCCCGTAGAACAGCGAGAACATCCCCATGCGCGTGCCCTCGCCGCCGCTGTAATGGCGGCGAAACCACAATGACTCGCCCGCAAACTCGCACGTGCGGGGCATGATCTGCGGATTCACCGCGTCGGCGCGGAGGCTCTCGCAGACCATGAACAGGATGTTGTATCGCGTGGCCGGCGGCACGATCTTCAGCGGCGTGAGGGGATAGTTCAAACTCTGGTGGGCCACCTGAAGCGACGACTTCTCGTAGGGCACTTCCCAGCCCAGCGAGCGGCCGAGCTTGCTGAAGGTCAGCGGGACGTACAGCGGAAACGCGTTGGCCGCCTCCATCAGTGGGACCTGGCGGCGCAGCACCGCGGCGCCATAGCCGAAGATCTGACCGGCCGCCAGCGCGCCGAAGGCGACGCCCGCGATGACGCGGCGGCGAGGCGAGGCGAAGGCGGCGTTGAAGACGCGCTGCACCCATCGGGCCTTGAGCACCAGCCCCAGCAGCCCCGCCTGCATCGCCAGCAGCAGCCCGAGTCTCAGGATGATGCTGCCCTGCGAAGACCCGCTCATGCCCATGGCGTCGACGCCGCCTCGCGTCGTCAGCACGTTGAGCACGAAGGAGTCGATGTGGTTGCCCCACAGGCGGTACAGGAACGCGTCGATGTTGATGAAGATCTGCACCCCCGCGAAGGCCGCGACGATCAGCGCGTAGATCAGCGCCGTGCGACCGCGCCCCACCCAGCCGAAAACGCCGCCCAGCGCCCGCCAGAACAGCAGCCGGTCGAGCAGGCCCACAATCAGAAACGGCGGCAGCAGGTACGCGGCGCAATACGTCAGATAGATCGCCCCCACGAACAGCGCCGTCAGCGGCGTGGCATAGTGAATCTGAGGCAGGTAAATCCCTACGCTGACCAGCATGGCAAGGTAGCTGGCCAGGAAGTAGTGCCACAACTGCCGCGCGTGATGGCGCGGCGGCGGGAACGCGTGCGGCGATTGCAGTGTGGTCATGAAGGCTCCCGTGATCCGCGGGCGACCCCAGCGCCGCGCGTATCCGATAAGACATATAGCAAGCCGCCTTAAGCCCGCCTGAAGAACGGAGGGTTTTCCCGCCATGCCCCCCGGGGCCGAATTTCAGCTTGGGTTAAGGAGCCCCACGCCATAGTGAGCGGCACTGTACGAAGGACGTTGATGGATATCGCCACACTACCGCAAGCCGATGGCCGCAACCTGGCCGCGGCTGCGCGCCCCATGGCCGCCGGCGCGGCCGTCTGCGCCGTGGCGGCGGCAGTGATGTTCAGCGGCCTGGGCGCAACCAAGCTCGACAGCCACGAGTCCTTCGTGGTCTCGACGGCCCGGTCGATGGCCCGGCCGCAAAGCTGGATCGACCCGGAGATGTCCCGCGGGCTGCTCGTGCCCAACACGCCGTGGAACCACTGGATGCTCCCGGTCTACAACGCCCGCCCGCGACTGGAGAAGCCTCCCCTGCCGTACTGGACGCTGGCGGGCCTGGCACGCCTGGGGCTGCCGCTGACGGAGTTTGTCGGCCGCCTGCCCTCGGCGATCTCGGCGATCATCCTGTGCGTCGTGACCTTCGTGCTGGGTCGCCGGCTTGTGTCGCGCCGCGCGGCCTGGCTCGGCGCGATCATGCTGGCCACCTCGGTCTGCGTGTACGACCTGGGCCACAGTTCGCGGGCCGACATGCTGCTCTGTCTGCTGATGACCGCGGCGATGGCGCTGGCGCACGTGGGCCTCGCCGCCACCGGATGGAGGCGGCAGAAATATCTCCTGGCCGCCTGGGCAGCTCTGGCCGCGGCAAACCTCTGCAAACCGGCCGTGCCGCTGTTCCTGATCTGGCCGCTGGGCGTGTACGCGTGCTGGCAAGTGCTGGCACAGCGCGACCCTGAGGCGGCCATGAGCCGCTGGCGGCGGGTGATCCTGATGTCCTTCGTCGGTCTGGCAGTGGCGCTGGCGGTCAAACTGGCCGTGCCGCCGGAGTGGTGGCAGGGCGCAGGGCTTGGCGTCGAGATCGGGCGGGGCATCACGCTTGTCGTCGGGGTCGCCGTTCCGCTGGCGGTCTTCGTCTGGCGGTGCAGGCCCTGGGCGGCGCTGCTGAATCTGCTGCCGGTTTGCCTGCTGGGCGTGGCGCTGTCGGCCGGGGCGGTCCTGCCCTGGATGTGGTACATGCAGAAGCTGATGCCCGAGGCCGGGATCGTGTTCGTCCACGAGTTGATCGAGCGGGCCATGGGCACCGGCGGATGGATCGCCTCGGCCGGTCGCACGCTGGGCTATTACCCTCCGGCCTTGTTTGGGCTGGTGCTGCCATGGTCGCTGTTTCTGCCGGGGGCGGCGGCCATGCCGTTCATGAAGCGCTTCAAGGCGCACCGTAACGGCCTTGTGTTCCTGATGTCGTGGGTCGCCGGGATCGTGCTGCTGTTCACCGCCTCGACGGGCAAGCATCGCTATTACGTCCTGCCGGCCCTGCCGGCCCTGTGCCTGCTGATAGGCGTCTGCGCCGAGGAGGTCTTCTTCAACAATCTCTGGTTGCCCAAACTGGTCGGGCGGATCGTGGCGTGGGTGTACGCCTCGGCGCCGCTGGCCGCAGCCGCCGTCGCGGCAGTAATGATGACCGAGGCCGCCTCGCGTGGGGCTGGCATGCACCTGATGGTCATCGCGGCGCTGGTCGCTCCGGTAGCGGCATGGGTCGCATGGTCGGCCCTGCGATGGCGCCCGCACGCGCTGGTGGTGTCCCTGCTGCTGGCGGTGACCCTGGCGTACGCGGCCTTCGGCGTTCGCTCGGACTTGTGGGACCGCCAGCGGCGATGCGCGATGCTGGCAGCGCAGGCGGCCGCCGTCATCCCCCGCGATGAGCGGGTGATCGGCTGGGGCGACATCGGCGGAACGGTGATCTACTACTTCGACCGCCCGGTGCCCATAGCGCAGGTGTTCCGCCAGCACTGGAAGGCAACGCTGGGACCGGACAAGGCCCAACAGCGATGGCAGGAGTATCTGCAAGCCAAGTCGCCGCTGTGGATGCTGACCTACGCCGAGTACGTGCCCCGAGTCGAAGCAATGGGATTCAGACCGGTCGCGGGATTCGAGTTCGACCCGGTCAACCACGATGACATCCTGGTGATGCGTCGGCTGGGCCAGCCCGGGCCGGCCAAGACCCAATGACCCGGCAACACGGCTTGCGGTATACTGGCTCGTAGCACGGGCGTCTGGCCCGTGCTCCGACGTGGCCCTAAGCGAAGTTCGGGAGCATCGCGTGCGAGTGCTGATAGTCGAGGATGAGGCGCGGCTGGCGAGGAACATCGCCTCGGTCCTTCGCGAGAAGGCCGCCTTTGCCGTGGACATCGCCTACGACGGTCAGGACGGGCTGCACCAGGCCCAGAGCGGCTCGTACGACCTGCTGATCCTGGACCTGATGCTGCCCAAGCTCGGCGGGCTGGACATCCTGCGGGAGATCCGCCGCAAGGGTCTTCGCGTGCCCGTGCTGGTGCTGACGGCCAGGGCCGGCACCGACAATATCGTCGAGGCCCTCGACATCGGCAGCGACGACTATCTCACCAAGCCCTTTGAATTGGCCGAGTTGCTGGCGCGCTGCCGCTCGCTGATCCGCCGCTCGTACGACCACCCCGACCCGATCGTGCGCCTGGGCGACATCGAGATCAATACGCACAGCCACGTCGTCGCCCACCGCGGGCGGCGCATCGTGCTGCCGGCTATGGAATACCGGCTGCTCGAGTTCCTGGCGATGCGGACCGGACAGGTAGTCTCCAAAACCGACATTCTCGAACACCTGTACGACTTCGACGCCGAGCGGTTCTCCAACGTGATCGAGGTCTACATCTGCTCGCTCCGCAAGCACTTTGGCAGCGAGATCATCCGCACCCTCCGCGGACAGGGCTATGTGCTCGAGGGCGCCAAACCATGAAGCCGCTGTCGCTCAAGACCCGCCTGACGCTCTTGACCGTCGTGATCATCGCGGCCGTCATCGTCGCCACGTCCGCCATCGCCTATCGGGAACTGCACGAGTCGCTGACGCGCGTGACGGACCCCCAGGTCGTCCGCCACGCCACGCACGAAATGGGCGAATACTTCCGCTTCGAGTGGATCCTCGGGGCCAGCATGCTGCTGGCGGCCGCCGTGCTCACCACCATCTCGGTCTGGTGGACGATGCGCCCCATCCGCTCGACGGCCCAGCGCCTCCAGGGCGTGACGCACCGCAACCTTGGGGCCGAGCACCTCGACAGCATCGACCCGCCCGCCGAGCTTGTCCCGTTCGTCAACGCCGTACGGGCGATGCTGGGGCGAATCCATGACGGCGTCCAGGCGCAGAAGCGATTCATCGCCGACGCCTCGCACGAGCTTCGCACGCCACTGACGCTGGCCAAGAGCACCATCCAGGCCACGCGGCTCAAGCGGCGCAGCCCCGCCGAGTACGACGCCGTCCTGGCCGAAGTGCTCGGCGACGTCGACCGGCTCGGCCGCCTCGCAGGACAGCTTCTGGACCTGGCCCGCCTCGACGAGAACTCGCCGGTGGACCTGGAAGACATCCAGATCGAGCCCTTCCTTCGCGACCTGGCCCAGGCCCGCGCCGCCCAGTGCGAGGGCGCCGCCCGACTCGTCTTGGACATCCAGCCGCCCCTGCCGGCCTTCAGGGCCAACCCCGGCGAGTTGGAAAGTCTGATGGGCAATCTCATCGACAATGCCTTCAAGCACGGACCCGCCGGCGGCCGCGTGACCGTCGGCGCCCGCCGCGACGGCGCCAGCGTCCTGCTGAGCGTCAAGGACGAGGGCGGGCAGATTCCCGCCCAGGAGTTGGACAGGCTGTTCGACCGCTTCTATCGCTCCGACGCCTCGCGATCCAGCGCCAGCGGCGGCTGCGGGCTGGGCCTGGCCATCGGCGCCGAAATCGTCAAGCGCCTTGGCGGAACCATCGCCATCACATCCTCGCCGACCGAGGGCACGGTGGTCTCGGCGCGGTTGCCCGCAGGGTCCTGAAATCGCCCGCGGCGTGCCTGCGCGGCTTCATCATCTCTTCAGGTTTGATTTGGCAGGATAAGCCCTTCGTTCCTGGTAATTCTGTGCCCCGGAAAAGAAGAGGTCTCTTGTGACAAACGAATCGTCGATAATCAACAAGCTGCCGCTGATCACGCTGGGGTTCTGGGTTTTGAAGATCGCCGCCACCACCCTGGGCGAGACCGGCGCTGATTTCTTTAAGGAGGACCTGGAGCTGACTTACATGCAGAGTTCGATGCTCATGATCGGGTGTTTCCTGGTGCTGGCGTCGATCCAGATAGCAGTCAAGAAATACGTGCCCTTCCTCTTCTGGGCCGTCATCCTCTCAACCAGCGTTTATGGGACGGCAATGGCCGACTGCCTCAGCCGCCAGATGAAGCTGGGCTATTACTGGACGACGCTGATCCTGGTGAGCGTGCTGGCGGTCATCTTCATCTTCTGGCGGATCACCGGCAGCACGATGTCCGTCACCGACATTCGCACCCGCAAGGTCGAGGCGCTGTACTGGCTGGCGATTCTTTTCTCCAATACCCTGGGCACTGCCGTGGGCGACTCGCTCGATGAAGTAGGAGTCGGCTTCCGCCAGAGCGTAATCCTGATCGGAGGCATCATTGCTCTAGTGGCAGTCCTGGCGTACGTCACGAAGATATCACGCGTGCTGCTGTTCTGGATCGCCTTCGTGCTCACACGCCCCTTTGGCGCAACCTCCGGCGATTGGCTAACCAAACCCGTCGAGAAAGGCGGCTTGAACATCGGTACCGCTTGGCCCTCCGGTACGCTGCTGGCAATTCTGGTGATCGGAGTCATCTGGGTGATGATCAAGCTTCGCCGGCAACCGGCGCTACAACCAGCCGCGGTCGAGGTCGAAGAAACTCCCGCCATCTAACTTGACCAGCGATGGACCGCTAACAAGACAAGAGCGGTCCCGCACGTTAGCGGTCATTCGTGACATTCGTGATTGCAGCTATTTCGGCGAAAACGCTATCGACGTCTCCAGCCACGACCCGCAACTGCACCCGCCGCCGGCCTCGGGGGAGAGCACCATCCCACAGGCCGCCACGGTGCTGATCCAGCAACCCGGGCGCAGGCGGTACCAGAAACTCGCGTGGTCGTTGTTGAAGTCCCACACCGTCACGTGGCTCGAGCGGAAGATCGCCGTGCGGTCAGTCATGATGTACGTGCCGCATCCGCCGCCGGGCATGCGGACCTCCAGCAGCGCTCCTGTGGCCAGGTCGAGCACGCGCGGGCGCACAAACACCTTGCCGTCCACGATCGCCAGGTGCGACATGTGCCCGCCGTGATTGTCGCTCATCCAGTCGAAGCTCGTCTGCCACAGCGGCGCGCCGTCGGCCACGCTGAAGGCGTAAACGTTATACCGCACGTCGGAGGCGTTGATCACCAGCCGCCCCTCGGCGGCGGCCATGTAGAACACCACGATACCCCGGGCGGTTTTGAGCGGGCGCTCCCACAGTACGCGTCCGTCGGCGACGTCCAGAGCGACCATGTACTGCTGCTGCCACAGTTCGTCCATCCCGACGCGGCGATCGGCGCTGGCCAGCACGGCGGGGTGGCGGCACTCGACGAAGTACACCCGCCCGTCGGCAATGCAGATGGTCGAGTTGATCACGAGGCCGCCCTGGTACTTCCACGCCAGGCTGCCCGTGCTCTTGTCCAGGGCGAACAGGTTCTCGCTGCAGACCTTGAACGTGGCCGGCCCGTCCTTGGCGTCGTACCAGTTCGCGTGGCCGACAAACGCCACGAATGCCGAGCCGGCCTTGACCGCGCTGCCGATGATGTTGGCCCCACCGTCGGCAATATATCCCCAGTCCCAAGTCCCCGGGTGCCATGGCGGCCGTTTCTCAGCCGCCATGTCGTGCAGGCCTGAAACCACATCAAACACCTTCGCCACGCTGCCGTCGCGCTGGTCGATCTTCCAGCACTGACCCTTGACGGCCGCATACAGATGTGACCGATCCGCGCACCAGTTGCCGCAGTCGCGAGGCATGTTGAAGCGGCAGAACGCGGGTATTTCCAGCGACCAGAGCACCGTGCCGTTATACGAATCCAGCGCCACGATGCGCCGGCGACCCTGGCCAAACAACCTGCCGTTGATCGCCAGCGGGGCGGGCTTGCGGCCGTTGCGGTCGGGCTGGTACCGCGGCCCGGGCTTGCCCACCCACTGCACGGCCAGCTCATGCGTGGACCCTGCGCCGGCCAGCGCCTCGCCGCCGTAGGCGGTGTTGTCGGCCAGACCGTACTGGTGCGTCCAGACGCCGGCGGTGGGGATTGGCGGGCGCGTGGTGGTCAGGGACATGGCGGCTGAGGAACGGCCGCCATGGCACCCGGCGTCGCCGCCTTGGATCAACACGCCGCTGCCGGGGCAGAGCAGTCGCGTGGCCTCGGCGACGGCAGGCTCGCTGAGCGGCTGCGAGGCGACAATGATGTTGGCGAAGTTGCCGACGAAGGGCATCGCCTCATAGCCGGGCAGATGATGAACCGCGACGCGGGCGCCGTATAGGCCGACGGCCTGGATTTCTTTCCGTGCCGAGGCGACGGCCTCGCTGTCCGTATCGACTGCGATAACGCGCAAGCGACTCTGCCGCGCGATCTCGATCGCGACTCGCCCATCGCCGCAACCGAGCATCAGGCAGACGCCCCGATCAATGCCGGCGGTCTTGAGTACTTCCGTAGCACGGGCATCTTGCCCGTGAGTCGCATGGGCGTCTCGCCCGTGCTCTTGTTTGTGCACGGGCGAGACGCCCGTGCTACTGGGGATGCCGCAGGGTTCGTAGTTGAAGTATGTATCGCACTCGAAGTGCACCACTTGCTCGCCCGCCCAGACGGCGCAATCGTAGATCGTGTCGTCGCGCAAGTCCGTAAGCTGCACCTGGTGGGAGACCTTGGGCGTGGCGTCTTCCATAACGCGGCGGTCCTGGCCGTGGACGCACTCGAACTTTGTCGCCGCGGGGGCGGGCGTCTGCCATCGCACCGTCGCCTGGCCGCGGGCGGTGAACTGCAGGTACGGCGCCAGCGCCATGCTCTCGGGCGGCGTCATCTCTTCGACGGGCCCGCCCTCGACATACGCCGGACCCGCCGGCGTCCAGGCTTTGCCGGAGGCTTTGCCTTGCGAGGCGAAGCAGTAGATCGCCCCCTCGTCGGTGGTGGCGTAGAGCCGCCCGCCGGCCAGCGCCAGCCCGTGAACCTTGCCCGCCACGCTCGACTGCCAGACCTGCAGCCCCGTGGCGGCGTCGAAGGCCGCCAGCGCGTCGGACCCGCCGGCCAGCAGCGTTGCCCCCGCCAGCACTAGCGAGTACGGATAGTCGCACGGCTGCTTCCACCGCTCGCTGCCGCTGGCGCGGTCGACTGCCGCCAGCGTGCTGCGCGTCAGCACGTAGACCGTGCCGTCGTGCACCACCGCGGCGGTGCCGTCTTCAAACGAGGCGAGCTTCTGCCCCGAGTCGCCGGCGCTGAGGGTGATCCATCCGGAATTGTTGCCCGGCCCGTGGAGCACCTGGTCGTCTTCGGTCAGCAGCACGAAACAGCCGCCGCCGTTTGTCAGCGAACCCAGCAGCCGCCCGTCCTTGCGCGAGAACATCAGCGGCGGGATGCGGCCCTGCGGAATGTAGATCCGGTCAGCCGAGATCAGCATGGCCCCTTCCATCGTCAGCCCGGCGGTGTTTTCGACTCGCCCGCTTTGCGGGGCGGCCTGGTGCAGGGCGACGTATCGCCCGCGGCCTTGGGGCCTGCCGCTCTGCGCGTCGACGGCGCAGAGATACGAGTCTTCCCACGGGAGCATTCCGGCTGCGAAGTACGCGGTGCCGTCGTCCACGACCACGCCGGTGCGCACCGGCCAATGGCCGATCAGCCGCCCGTTGTTGAGGAACCGCTGGGCGTCAGGCGAAGGGCGGAACTTCCAGACGAGCGAACCGTCGCCGGCCCGAAGGCAATACGCAAAGCCGTCGTCGCTGCCGAAGTAGATCTTTCCATCGGCAAAGGTCGGCGCGATGCGCACCGGGGCGTCGGTGGTAAAGACCCATTTCTCCCGCCCGGTCGAGGCGTCGAGGCAGTGGACGGAGTCGTCCACGCTGGAGCCGAAAAACAGCGACCCGTCTGCCACGATCAAATGAAAGGCCGGATCGTAATTTCGCATCGACCGCAGCGGGCGAAAATTGCGGTAGGCGTCGTACTTGGCCGGTCCGCCCCAGGCCGGCTGGGGCGGCTGCGGCGACCGCCACGTCCACGCCTGGACGAGCGATGCGGCGTCGATGCTCGACTGCGTCTTGCCGCTACGGCGGTTGTCATGCTGATACGTCGGCCAATCCATGGGCAGCCTCCTGATGATCAATTACAAACTTACCACAGAGGCACAGAGCTCTCAGAGTTAAAAACAAAGAGTTTCCCCCGGCCACCCGCAAAGCACCGTTGAGTGCGGCGGCAACGCCGCTTTCTGTGTTGTTCTTTTATCCTCTGAGCCCTCTGTGCCTCTGTGGTAAGTTTTTGGCGGCCATGAACGCCCTGCGCTTGTCCTGCCCCAGGCGCTCGACGGCGTACCGCAGCATTGTGCGGGGCATGACGGCCGCGTGGCGGGTGAGGAATTGCTCCAGAACGGCCGTGTCGCGCTTGCCGACTTCGCGCAGCATCCAGCCGGCGGCTTTGTGCATCAGGTCGTGCGTATCGCCCAGCAGCATTTCGGCGATGGCCAGCGTGTCGTCGAACTGCCCCAGGCGGATGGAATAGCCGGCCCCCAGCATGCTGATGCGGCGGTCCCACAGCCACTTCGAGCGGGCCAGGCGGTACAGCGGGCGGCGGCTCTTGTCGGCCAGGTACGCCCCCACCACTTGCGGAGCCGAGACGTCCACGAGGTCCCAGTTGTTCACGAACCTGGTATTGGCCAGGTACAGGTCGTAGATCGCCCGTTGCGTTTTTGCCTCGCCGCGGGCGGCCTGGGCGACCAGGATGATCAAAGCGGCCAGTCGCTCCTCGTGAATCTTCGAGTGCAGCAGCTTCTCGACCTGCGACAGGGCCATCGAGGTGAAGTCTCTGGCCACCGCCCGAACGGCCGGCACGCGCACGCCGATAAAGACGTCGCCCTCTCCATACTGCCCCGGGCCGGTCTTGAAGAACCGCTGCAGAAAAGCCGCATCGCCCGGATCGCCCAGAGCCCGCAGCCGCCTCTGAAGATCTTTTGCGTTCATGGTGTTCATGCCCTCTGAAAAACATACCACAGAGGCACAGAGGTCTCAGAGGATAAAAGCAAGACAAGACTTCGCTTTTCAAGAACTCCTGTTTTGTTTTTCACTCTGAGACCTCTGTGTCTCTGTGGTAAGTTTCTGGTTTGCCATGCGAATCCCAATCACCATGTGTCACGGCTGCGGCGGCGGGGAGCGGCCGCTTGACGCCCAAAGGTTCGAGCGGTACTTCGCCATCGCGCGGAGGCTGGGGTTTGAGTCGATCTCATACGACGATCTGGCCGCCTGGCGGTTCCAAGGCGCCGCCCTGCCGGCGCGGCCGATCATGTTCGACTTCGACCATGCCGCCGTCTCGATCCGCCACCAGATCATGCCCGTAATGGCGGGCGCGGGATATCGGGGCAATCTGTTCGTCCACACGCAGCCGCTGGAGGAGTTGCACGCCGGCGTCGTGCCGCCGCCGCAGGAGCGGTCATACATGAGCTGGGACGAGATCGGCGAACTGGTGGCGGGCGGCTGGCACATCGGCGCGCACACGCACACGCACCCGAACCTGTCCGAACTGGCGGTGAAGGATCCCAGCGGCGCGTTGGTGGCTGAAGAACTCCGGACCAACGACAACCTGTTGCGGCGGCGGCTGGGCATCGAGCCGCGCGACTTCGCCTTTACGGGCACGAGCTGGTCCAGCCAGGCTTATCGCCTGGTGCAGCATCGCTACCGCTTCGGGCGGCTGTGGATCATCGGCGCAATGTACCAAGCCGACGGCAAAGCGATCCGCTACGCCGATCTCGTCGGCGCTGCCGGGGCCGACGAGCAAGACGGCGGTCCGCCGGCGGCTGCGAGGTACATCACCGCCCAGACGCCGCCGCACATGCTGCCCTCGATGGAACTGCAGGAGTTGATACACGACTACCGGGCGTTCGAGAGTTATCTGGCGGCGGCGATCTGATGAAATCGAAAATGAAATGATGGAATTAGAGCACCAGGACGTACAAGTCCCAGACGATGTGCGAGCCGATGGCGATCCCCAGTCCGCGATGGATGTAGATCGCGCCCCAGAGCAGCCCGGCCAGCAGCAGGAAGAAGAACTTCTGCCAGGCAAACCCGTCGGGCAGGGTCAACTGCGTCCAGTGGCATAGGGCAAAGAGCAGCGCCGAGACGGTCACCGCCGCCATGGCGACCGGCCGCGCGGGCAGCTCGAACAGGTCGACGCAAATCCCCATGGCCAGGCTGACCAGCACCAGGCGGAAGAAGAACTCCTCGTAGATGCCCGCGCCCACGGCCTGGGTGACGTGGTGGAGGATCGTCGCCGCCGCCGAGGCGGCTTGCGACGCCTGGGCGGCCATGTGCGACAGCAGAAACGACAACGCCACCAGCGGCAGCGTCCAAAGGATCGATTCGACGGCCATGGCGATCAGGACGGCCGGCTCCAGCCGCCACGGCGCCCGCGTTCGCCAGTGCCAGACCAGCAGCGTCGAGACGATCAGCAGGCTCGACAGATGCACCGCCGAGGCGCCGAGGTGGCTCAGCGCCAGGCGGAAGTAGTAAGGCACGACCAGCCCGCTGGGATGAAACACGGTCACCAGGTGGAAACCCAGCAGCGGCAGCGTGATGAACATGAGGATGTTCCACGGCTGGCGCGACTGGGCGAAATATCCCACCTCAGCGGGCGGCGCGTTTTCCTTGCGCAAACTCATACGGTGACATTATCGTTCAAGGGCCGAGCGTTGCCAATGGGGGAAACTGCTCCGGGGCGTTTCACGACGGAAAAAAGCCAGACCGCTAGCGGATGCCTGAGCACCCCGCCGCTACGGATGCGGGGAGCGTCCTAAGGATTCTTCTGCTTTGCTGCTTGCTCGCGGGCGTATTTGAGATGCTCGCCGACGCTGTCCCAGATGGGGCTGTTGTGATCGGGCACGATTCGCTGGAGCTGCTCGAAATCGCGCTGCGACTGGCGCCACTGGCCCTGGCGGCCCATGAGGTAGGCGGTGCGATACTTGTCTTTCACCTTGGTCGTCAGTTCGTCCAGCGCGGTGCGGTAGAGCCGCTCGTCCTCGACGGTCTCGAAGGTGGAGGTCGGCCGGCACGCCAGGTACTGCTGGAAGTTCATCACGCAGTTGTAGAGTTCGCCGTCGCGGCTGGTGCGGTCCAGCCAGGCCCTGCGGGCCTTGTCGAGGAGGGCGCTGATGGTCACGGCGCTGGCGCTGACGCGCGGGAGCTTGCGGTCCAGGGCCTGCTTGATCTGCTCGTCGGTCATGGCCCTGGGCGGGCCGCCGGCGTCGGGGTCGACGGGGCCGTCAGAGTTCTTCTTGAGCATCCCGGCGATCATGATCAGCAGAAACAAACCCATGCTCACGCCCAGGAACACGGCGTACTTGCGGATCTTGCTGTGACCCTGGGCGGCCGCGGCGTCGTCCACGGCTGCGGCCTGGGGTTGCAGGTCGTCGGTGACGTCGGCTTCCTCAGCCTCCGGCGGGATCGGCGGCGGGGCCGGGGGCTCGGCGGCCGGGGCGGGATGGGCCTCCTGCCAGGCGCCGACGGCGGCGATCACGTCGTCGCCTTTCTGGACGAACAGCAGGCGTGTCTCGGCGCCGAGGCCGATCTCGTCGCCGGTGTCGAGGATGACGCGGACGCCCTTTTTGTACCGCTTGTCGTTGACGAAGGTCGGCTGGTCGGAGGCGCCTTCGACGACCCATCCCTCGGTGGTGAAGACGAACTGGGCGTGCTGCCGCGAGACATACTGCTCGTTGATGCGGATGAGGCAGTCGTCACCGCGCCCGATGGGGATGACGCTCTTGCGCAGAAGCAGGCGGCGCCCCCGCTGCGGACCGGCCACGATCACGACTTCGGCAAACGTCTCGCTCATCACATGAATCCGTTCTTGACGATGCGGATGATGGCCGGGGCGAAGATGGCCAGCACCACGCTGATCAGGATCAACAGGCTCGGCAGCAGGATTCGCACCGAGGCGACGGCCGCGGCGTTCTCGGCCCGGACCGACCGCTGCATGCGCAGCAGGGTGGCCTGGGAGTGCAGCACGGTCGACAGCGGCGTGCCGAGGTCTTCGGCCTGGATGACGCTGGCAACGATGGTCTGGAGCATCTCCAGCGGGACGCGGTCGGAGAGGTTCCTCAGCGCCACGCGTCGCGTGGTGCCCAGTTCGATCTCGGCCAGCATCGCCCGCAGCTCGACGTTGAAAGGCTCTTCCTCGTCCACCCCGCCGCGGCGCACGACGGTGGAGACGGCCTCGGTGAACGTCGCACCGGCGCCCATGGCCAGGGCGATCAGGTCCAGCGAGTACGGGACGCGCTTGGCGATCAGGCGGATGCGCGTGCTGGCGCGGTTGGCCAGCGAGACGATGGCCGAGCCGAAGCCGACCACGAACGCCACCAGCGGCAGCGACACGCTGATGTCGGCCATGGCGATCAGATACAGCGCCCCCGACGCGACGGCCAGGATCAGCCCCACCAGCATCGCGTACGCCAGGTACTCCTCGGGCGTGTACATGTCGGGGTTGCCGCTGGCGACGAGCTTGCGTGCCAGCCAGCTCTTGATGCGCGGCGTGCGCAGGCGGTGGGCGACCGTCAGCAGCAGCCACATGATCGGACCGAGCAGGGCATTTTCAAACACCGTCCGCCGGTCGGTGTGCCCGGTGGCCAGCGCCGCCTGACGCTGGGGCGATATCTCAATGCGCCCGCTCTGGCTGAAGATCGAAACGATCAACAGCCCTACGGTCACAAGGAGCCCCAGGCCCAGGCCGGCGGTCCAGATCAGTTGGAGCGTTTGTTCATTCATAGAAACAACTCAAAAACTCCGCCACAGAGATCACAAAGAACGCGGAGAAAAGCAAAGATGGCAAACCTTTCTCTGCTCTTTTCTTTGTCTTTCTTTGTGGTCTCTGTGACCTCTGTGGCAAAGTTGTTTTCTTCGCCTCGTCAAATATCGATGTCCATTATTTTGCGGATCAGCAGGAAGCCCGCGACGTTGAGCACGATCATGATCAGCAGCAAGAAGTTGCCCAGCGGCGTCGTGAAGAGCTGGATGACGTACTCGGGGCTGATCCGCAGGAAGTAGATGATCGCCAGCACCACCATCGGCATCGCGCCCATCGCCCGGGCGGTGGCGCGGCCCTGGGCGGTCAGCGTCTTGACGCGGTTCTCCAGACGCTGGATCTCGCGGATGCTCTCGGCGATGCGGTCCAGCGTTTCACCCAGGTCGCCGCCGCGCTGGCGGTGCGTCTGCAAGGCCGAAAACAGCAGGCGGAAGTCGCCCGAGCCGATCCGCTCGGCGGCGTTGTCCATCGCCTCTTCCAGCGGAATACCGAACTCGTACTCGCGCAGCAGGTGGGCGAACTCCTGACGCATCGGAATGGGACCCTCGCGGGCCACCAGCTCCATCGACTGCACCAGGTTCAGCCCCGCCCGCACGCCGGAAGTGATCGACTGGATCCCCCCGACAAGCTGCAATTCGAGTTTGTCCAGCCGCCGGCGGGCGAGGATCTTGATCATCGCCCACGGACCCAGCAGCCCCACGGCTCCCAGGATGATCGCCCCGACGATGCTCTCGGTAATCACCAGGCCCAGCAGCGCCAGCAGCAGCACGGCGGCGATGGACATCCAGGTGGCGGTGCGGGCCTCGACGTCGATCATCAACCGCCCGCGCAGCACGCGCTCGTACCGCTCTTCCTGGCGCAGGGCCATCGCCCGCAGCGGCGGCCAGCCGAACCAGACGGCGGCGCCGGTGGCCACCAGCATCAGCAGGCCGGTGCCGGCGACGGCGATCCAGTTGATGTCGGCCTGGGCGAGAACGTCCATCACGTGAATACCTCGATGCCGAGAATGCCTTTGGCCAGCAGTTCGTCGGCGAAGGCGGGAATATATCCGGTGTGCCGCAGGCGCGGGGCCTCGTCCTTGTGCCCCTCGCGCATCACGAAGATGTCCTCGACGATAATCTGCCCGCTGTCGGGGTCGATGCCCGTGATCTCGCTGACGTGCGTGATGCAGCGCCGCCCGTCCTGCAGGCGCTGGATCTGCACCACGATGTCCAGCGCCGCGGCGATCTGCTCGCGGATGGCGCGAATGGGCATCTCGACGGCCATCAGCACCATCGTCTCGACGCGCATCATCGTGTCGACGGGGCTGTTGGCGTGCACCGTCGTCAGCGACCCGTCGTGCCCGGTGTTCATCGCCTGGAGCATGTCCAGCGCCTCGGGCCCGCGGCACTCGCCGACGATCAGGCGGTCCGGCCGCATGCGCAGCGCGTTCTTCACCAAGTCGCGGATCAGGTACGCGCCCTTGCCCTCGATGTTCGGCGGCCGCGTCTCCAGGCTCACCAGATGCTCCTGGGGCAGTTGAAGCTCGGCCGAGTCTTCGATGGTGACGATGCGTTCCTCGGCCGGGATGAAGTGCCCCAGCACGTTTAGCGTGGTGGTCTTGCCGCTGCCGGTGCCGCCGGCAATGATGAGATTCTTGCGACCCAGCACGCAGCCGCGCAGGAAGGCGGCGACCGGCTCTGTAACCGTCCCGCGCTCGATGAGGTCGTCGACGGTGAAGGGGATGCGGGCGAACTTGCGGATCGTCAGCACCGGCCCGGACAGGCTCAGCGGATTGATGATGGCGTTGACGCGCGAGCCGTCGGGCAGGCGGGCGTCGACCAGCGGCGTCGAGCGGTCGATGCGCCGCCCGATGGGCGTGATGATGCGCTCGATGATGCTCTGGACGATCTCGTCGGAGAAGAAGCTGCGCCCGGTGTTCTGCAGCGAGCCGTCCTTCTCGATGTAAATCTTGTCGCGCCCCACCACCATGATCTCATTGACGTTGGGCATCTCCAGCAGGTCCTGCAGTGGCCCGTAGCCCAGCACCACGTCCTCGATGTCCTTGGAGATCATCCGCCCGACGAGGTAGTCCCGCAGCTCCGGCGTGACGCGCTTGCCCAGCCGCGAGACCTGCTCTTTCCACCCCGCCTCGACCAGGGCGACGTCTTCCTTGATCGTCGTGGGGCGCAGGCGCAGCGGGAACACGCTCAGCACGTCGCCGATCATGCGGCTGATCGCCTCTTCGTGCGCCGTCTGCAGCACGTCGGAATCTTCAAAGCCGTAGCTGTAGAGCAACTTGCCCGTGGCGCGGCGGGCCAGTTCGGTCACGGCCGATCGCCACAGATACTCCTGCACCAGGTGGGCGACCATCTCCTCGTCGAGCTGCGGGCGGTAGGCCTCGATGATGTCGGCCAGGTGGCGCTTGATCAGCGCCACATGCTGCTGGTCGGCCGAGACGGCCACGCCCGTGACGCGCAGGTTCAGGCGGTCGAGCAGTTCGGCGTGCATTTTCTGTTCGAGTTCGACGACGCGGCGGCGGGGCGTGACGACGCGCTGTCCGGCCTTGATGCGCTTGATGGAGGGCTCCATCATGTACAGGCTGTACTCGCCGATGCGGATTTCGTCGCCGTAGTCGATGCGGCGCTTTTGCCCACGGGCGATGGACTTGTTGGCCACCACCGTCTCATTGAGCCCCAGCGACTCGATGAAGTAACTGCCGTTCTCGAAGAGGATGTGACAGTGGCGGCGCGAGACGAACTGGCTGTGCAGCGTGACGTCGTTGGCCGCGTCGCGCCCGATCGAGATCGACGCGCCGTCGACTTTTATGACTTCGCGCTGGTCGGTGAACTGGTTGGCGACCCAGATTTCCATTGTCTTCAGCCCCCCAGCGGCTGGTAGCCCACCGGGCTCTCGGCGCTGGTGGCGAGGTCCTTCAGCGCCGGATTGATCGAGGCGGCGTCCTCGGTGGGCGTGTTCTCGCTGGACGGCAAGGCCAGGCGCACCGAGCCGACTTTGTGCGTCAGCAGGTTGATCAACTCGGGCAGTTCCTTGTCGGGCACCTCGATGGTGACGGTGCGGTAGCTCGATGCCACCTCGCCGACGCGCTGGCCGCCGCTGCGCAGCTCGCGCACCTGCTCGCCGCGGCCGCCGATGGCGATCACGCGAACGGCGCCCTTGAACACCGGGTATGTGCGGGCGCGGCGGTCTTTGCCCACCAGCACCGCCATCACCAGCACCCGGTCATACACCCGCAGCACGTCGCCGGGCACGTAGTGGGGATCGACGTCCAGCGGAAACGCCACCATGCCTTTGACGATCCGATTGGCCGGACGCTCCCGCTCCTGCAGCGTGATGTGGCGGTACTGAAGATACTGGCCCTTCTTGCCGTCGTCGGCCGAGGGCTGGCCGTATACCTGACCGAAATCCTTCTCGACCACCAGGTCGCCCATGCGCCCCAGCTGCGAACGTTCGACCTCCACGCGCTCGACGTCCTTTTCGCTGACGACGGTCCCGGCCGGGACGTCGTGGGTGAACATGAGCAGTTTCACCTTGCCCTGATCGTATCCCTGGTGGATGTGGGCGATCTGGGCCAGGTACAGGATCACCACCACCACGCCCAACCCGCCGGCAACCAGCAGCAGCCGCGTGTTGCGTATCCCTGAAGGCGCATCGGCCTTCGCCGTCGTCAACCGTTCGTTGGCCATAGGCTCGCCACCTCGATTGGTAAGGCCCCAGCCGAAAATCAGCCAGGTCCGCATCTATTCTCGTGTTCCGCCACACGTTTGGCAAGCAGACTCTCGTCGTGCTGCAAAACCTCAGAGAACACGAATGACACGAATAACACACAATGCCTGGACAGGGAGCAAACTGCTTCCCTGCTTCCACTCGCTTCGTGACATTCGCGACTTCTTATGGAGGGCAGATCAAGGCCGCGGGCGCGGGGGAGGCAGCTTGGTGGCCGCCACGGTTATCGTCACGCCGCGCGAAGGGGCCGGCGCGATCAGCACCACCACCCGCCAGCCGCTTCGCGTCAGCGACACGACGCGCTGCGATGGCGTGCTGCGGTCGCCGGCCACGACGAACCCCGCCTTGGCGCCGGCGGCTCTGTAATATTCTGCCGCAACCGCCATGTCGACCGATGGGGCGCGATAGCGGGCGTACTGCTCGACGTACGCCCCGACGCGCCGCTGCCAGGCGCCGCCGGACTGCCAGGCGCTCATCGGCGCCAAGCCCGCCGGCGGCGTGCTCAGCGGCGTCAGGTCGGCTGCCGACTCGGGGCGGCGTGCCAGGTCGGCGGGGTCGGCGGCGCCGCTGGCCGGGGCGCTGGCGGGCATCTGGGCGTTGATCCACCGCTCGAGTTCGTCGGCCGGCGGAGCTGGCGTGCGCTCGAAGTAGAACCGGTGCATCTGCCAGGCCAGCAAAATGCCCGCGATCAGCAGCAGCGCGTACAGGACGCCGCGCAGGCGGCCGCTTTTGCGGGGGGCCGGAGGGTTCGTGGGCGGCGAGTCGCTCATGGGCGCCTCACCATCGCGTCAGGTAAAGCTGGCGGAACGCCGTGCCGACCGTGTCGCCGGGGGAGGGAATGCTGCCCAGGGCCTGGTCGAGAGACGGATAGAACGTGTTGCCCACGACGCTGGCGGAGCCTTCCTCGAAGTACATCTGCCCACGCCGCCACTCGAGGCCTTCGCGGATGTGCGACCAGGAAATGTCGCCGTTCATACTCGCCCAGAGCCCCACGCTGGTGGGGAACACCGTCGAGAGGTTCGCGTAATGGCTCTGCGGGCACTGCTGCACGTAGACGTCCTGGGCCAGAACGGCGGCCTCGGGACCGACGGCGTTGATCTCGCCGGCGAACCGGGCGACCACGCCGGCCGTGCCGACGGGATAGTCCACGTTGATCGTCGCGGCCTGGCCGCCCAGGGAGACGGTGTTGATCTCGCCTCCGGTAGGCCAGTCGTTGGCCAGCACGCCCTGCCACGCCGCATAGCGGTCGGCCACGATCGTCTGCTGCTGGTTCTTCATCGCCCAGCCGAAGAAGAACGTCAGCACCAGCACCGTCGCCAGCAGCGGCACGACCAGCACAAACTCGATCATGGCCTGGCCGCCCCGCGCCCGTCGATGATGCCTTGTTGTTGGGATCTTGCTGCTCATCATGCACCGTTCTTGCTGAGGCGATTGCGGATTTCGGATTAGGAGCCACACGCCGCTCTGCTTCCAATCCGAAATCCACAATCTCAAATCGCAATCCACAATCGTTTCTAATGGCTTCCGTACGTATCGGGCGCGCTGCCCAGGGCACGGAAATACTTCAGCATGCTGCCCAACTGCTCAGGCGTAACCAGGTTTT
Source organism: Planctomycetaceae bacterium (assembly GCA_021371965.1). Next base: position 8,204 of record JAJFVE010000118.1, on the reverse strand, counting down.
GCGGATCGCCATTCCGCGAGGCCTCGTCGAGGCGGCTGAGCCAGTCCAGGCCGTCGCTGCGCTGCGACCAGCCCGACAGCGGCGCCAGGCGCACCCGCCAATCCTGCGTCCACAGGTCAAAGCTGCTGTTGTTGAAAACCTTGGCCTGGGCAGCCGTCAGCGTGCCACCCAGCGGATTGGGGTTTTGAAACTCCCCGCTCCAGATCCGCGTGTCGTTGCCCCACTGCGCCACGCCCAGGAACTGGAAATACCGCCGGCGATATTCCGCTTCGCTGTCGGCGGCCTCGGGCGGGGTGGCGGGCACGTAGTCGCCGTCGGAGCGGTCCAGCAGCATCGGGGCCGGGAGCGAGTCGAAGGCATCCCAGTTGGACGGGTCGGAAATCTCGATGTCGCCGCCGACGTCGATGCCGCCGAAAATATACCACTGCACCACGTACACGTCCTGGTACGTCAGCGGGCTGTCGGGGTCGGCGGGGTTCTCGTGCACGGGCTGTATCCCGATCCCCGTGTCGTAAGTCGTCTGGTACGTCCAGGTGTCTTTCCAGATATGCTCGCAGATCTTCGGGGCCGCCCACTGCTCGGGGTCCACCCATCCGTTGGAGCGGATCGAGATCGGATAATCGCCATTGGTGCGGAACGTGCCCGGCGACATCCACCCCGCGCTCGTCGGGGGCACGGAGCTGACGACCTCGACCTTGTAGAACAGCGTCTGGCTGATCCGCACGTCCTGCCGCGCGGCCAGGGCGCGGCACTGGGCGTAGTCCACGATCCACTGCGGATAGTGGATCGTCTTGAGCTGCTTGGCCGAGGGGTCGGTGAACATGTACGTCAGCTTCTGACGCGAGATCGTGCTGTGATACGACGAGAAGTAGCTGTCGGGCACCTGCCCGGGATGCGCCTGCTGCTGACCGTTCTCGTCGTACGAGTAGCTGTCGTTGGCCCAATCGCCCACGCGTCGCATCGACCAGTTGTACGGGCCGTACGCCAGGTACCCCGTCAGGATGCTCGTGCCTCCGACCCAGTGCCCGCCGCTGCCGCCGCTGTGCTGGATGACCGACGAGCCCACCGAGCGGCCGCCGGGATTGATGCTCCCGCCGCCGCTGCGAACCGACGGACCCGGAGTGCCCGGAATGAACTGCCCGCCCTCGTGGCGATACTGCGGATCGCGCCATTTGTAGAGCCTCGCCCACGGACCCAGGCGGTACTGGCTGTCATCGACGGCGCAGTCGGGGATCGCCCCGCCGTTGCCTCCGGTCGCCGCGTACACCACGTGTTGATCCACCACCCCGGTGCGGCCTTCCATCACCGGCCGGAACGACGCGAACGTTCCCCGCACCGCCGGGAGGCGCGGCAAGACCGGAACCAGCGTGGCCGCCTCGGCCTTGTTGGCCTTGCCGTACTCCACCGCATTGGCCTGCGCCAACGCCCCCGCCGAGGCCACCGTCGTCTGCGACATCTCGTCCAGCACCACGCCGGCGCGCCAGAACCCGCCGTGCGGCGGCGCGCCCGCCGTGCCGCGGATCGACCATGTGGTGGCCGTGGCCATGTCGAACCCGCTGTTGTTCAACGCAACGTCGGCCGCACGGAGAATGTCCCGCTGGCGGATCATGCGGGAGTCGAGCGACTGAAGCCCCTGCGTGAGATATTGTCCGCCGTTGGGTTCCTGGATGCCCCGGGCCAGTTGCCCGGCCAGGGCCTGCTCCCACATGTCGATCTCGTCAGCCGACATCTTTGCCGCCAGCGGCAGGGCGTCCATGACCGGAACCAGAGCGATGACGCGGCTCTGGCCGCAGTTGTTCATCGCGACGCAGTTCATGCTCCGCGCCATCCACCCCGCGCCGCTGACCGCCACGGCGTCGGCCGTGTTCTGAAGCGCCAGCCGCCGGTTGACCTGGTCGGCGACGTTGAAGACATAAAACACCAGCGCCGCCAGCAGCGTCATCGCCACCAGCGTCGCGACGAGGATCTGTCCACCGTGTTTCGGGCGTGGTGTCAAAGTAGATTCTCTCTACGAAGTCTAACGCCGCCTTAGAGCCGAAAATTCCAAAACCCAAACTACAAATCACAAATAAATCCCAAACTGCAAAATCTCAAACCACCGCCCGCGCGTCACAGTCCCTCTTTCATATTTTCGGTTTCTTGTTGTCTTGTTTCTTGTTTGTTATTTGAAGTTTGTTATTTGGAATTTCCCACGCCTCAAGGCGTGGGTGGTTCTGCCGCCTCCAGCATCGCCTGGGCGTGGGCGATCTTTTCCTTTACGTCCTGTGTTTCCATCACGCCCTTGGCCAGTTTGTAATTGGCCAGAGCGCCTTTGAAGTCGCGCTTACCCATCGCGTCCTCGCCCATCGCCATGAACCGATCGTACTTGGTCTTGAGGACGCGGGCGTTGACTTCGGGGCTGTTCTTGAGGCGCCGGGCCTTGTCGAAGGCCGCCAGGGCGGCATTCCAATCCTGAGCCGCCAGCGCCACGTCGCCCTCGCGCATGGCTGAGCGGTAGTCCAGCTCGCGGCGCATGGTTCGCTGACGCGTATCGATGATCACGTCGCGGTCGGACTTGATGGCCTTGGCCTTGTTGTATGCGTCGATGGCTTCCTGGAGCTTGTCGGCCTTTTCCAGCGCCTCGGCTTGGGCGTACTGGATGTTGAATCGGCAGTCGGTGACTCGGCCGCTGAGGTACGCGTCGGGCTGCAGGGACAGAGCATTCTTGTACTTGTCCATGGCGGCCGCCCAGTCGCTCTTGTCGAACAGCGCGTCGGCCTCGCGGCGGGCGGTCTGCAGCGCGCGGCGGTTGAGCAGGCCGGTCAGCAGGCCCTTGGCCTTGTCGTTTTCGCCGTCGCGGGCAACGAGGGCCTGGAGGACGTCGATGGCGCCGGCCTCGTTGCCGCTGCCGATGAGCTTGGTGGCGCGATCGAGGTCTATCTCGGTCTGAAGTTCGGTAATGCGCTTGGCGTAGACGTCCGACTTGGTGCGGGCGACAGCCTTCTGCAGCAGCACAATCTCGGAGTCCTTGTCGCCTTCCTTGCGGGCCTGCCGGATGGCCTCTTCGAGGTCCTTGAGTTCCAGCGTGCTGGTCAGGTCACGGACCTTCTTTTGAAGGTTCTTTTGGTTTTCATCGCGTTCGGCGGCCGGCAGCACCTCGGCGGCCTTGGAGTCGAGCATTGCCAGGGCGTCTGCATAGATCTTCTTGGCCTTGTCGGAGTCGCCCTTGTTGGCCAGCCCGCGCCCCTGGTCGAGGGTGGCGTTGAAGTCGTGGCGGAACTTCGCCAGGGCGATGGCGGAATAGTGTTCGTTGAACTCCTCGAGCAGCCGGGCGTTTTCGCTGATGCGGTTCTTGTCCTCGCCCATGGCGTCCATCTGCAGGCGGGCCTCGTCGTACTTGCCCTCCTCGAGCAGGCGCTTGGACTTGGCCAGTTGCTCGCGGAACTTCTTGGCCGCAATGCGCAGACCGTACAGGTCGGCCATCTCGCGCCGGTCGCGCGTCCAGCCCGTCAGTTCCGGAAAGGCGATCTGCGTCTTGTTGAGCTCTTCCTTGGCGGCGTCTTCGGCGGCCGCGGCCTGGTCGAACTGCAACGCCCCCACGGCAATATAGCCCTTGCACAGGTGTGTGAAGAACGCCGCCTGGGCGGCCAGCGCGCGGCCGGGGTAGCCGTCCCGCACCTTCTGGTACTTCTCCAGGGCGGCGGCGTAATCGCGATCGAGATAGGCTTTGCCGGCCTGCTCGTAAGTGTTCTTGGCCTTTTGTTCGAGAGTCTGCTCGCGCGTGGCGCTGCGGGCAGCCAGGAAGCCGGCGGCGATCATGACGATCCCGAAGATCACGCCGCCGACGATAAGCTTGGTCTTGAGCGGCATGGGCCTGCGGGGCAAGGTGGCGGTGGCGGGGCCTTGGGCAGGCTCGGGCGCCGCGGCGGCTTGCGCGGGCACTGGCGGGGGGGAAGCGCCCTCTTCTTCCTCGTGCATGTCCGAGGCCACCGAGCCGACCGGCTCGACGCGCCCGCGGGTGGAGAACTTGCTCTTGATCGCCCTGCCGAGGACTTCCATCGACTCGTACCGCTTGGCGGGGTCTTTGGCCATCATGCCCGCGACGATCTGCGCCAGCGCCGGCGGCACGGCCGGGTTGACCTCGTTGAGCGGCGGGGCCGTCACACCGGGGCTGCCGTGCCACTTCATCCATCGCAAGCTCGATGCGTGCTGGTCTCGCACGACGTCGGCGAAGACTTCGTCGAACCGCCGCCGCCCGGCCAGCATCTCGTAGGCCACGAAGCCCAGCGAGTACATGTCGACGCGTTCGTCGTTGACCCCGCCGCCGAGCAGCTCCGGGGCCATGTATTTCGTCGTGCCCAGCAGCATCGAGGTGTTGCCGCTCTTGCGTGCGGCCACGCCGAAATCCGCCAGCTTCACGCGCAGCCCCTCGCCGATGAAAATGTTGGCCGGCTTGATGTCGCGGTGGATGATGCCGGCCGCGTGCACCGTGTGCAGCGCCGCGGCCAGGCGCCAGATGACCTGCAGGGCCGCCTTGACGGGCAGTCCCTCGGGTTGCTCGGCGAGCACTTCTTCGAGCGTGCGTCCGGAGACGTACTCCATGACGATAAACAGCCCGCGCGGGTCTTCGATGAGCTCGTGGATGGTGACGATGGCCGGCTGCTCGGCGCCGAGGCGGGCGAGGGTGCGGGCCTCGTTGCGGAAGCGCTCGAGGAAGGCCGGGTCTTCGGCCAGGTGGGAGGAGATCTGTTTGATGGCCACGTCGCGATCGAGCAGCGGTTCGTGGGCCTTGTAGAGGATGGCCTGGCCTCCGATGCGGATGCGGCTGACGATGGTGTACTTGCCGATCTGCGTTCCGGCGGGCAGGCCAACGCCCTCTTTGTTTTCCTGGGCCATGATCGCAATTCCCTGCTAGCGGCAAAAGCCCCGGCGCATCCGGCGCCGGTGAAGATGCCCTCAGTTTACATCGGAGAACGATTCATCGCACGATACGTTTTCATCCCTCCGCCCGAGGGAAGAAATCAACAACCGAGGACGAGAACGAGAGAATGCGGATGCGGCGTTTCTTGTTTTCTCGTCGTCGTCCTCGTCCTCGTCGTCGTCCTCGGTTTCTTCTGCTGCTTCAAACTCCGAACTTCAAACCTGCCTCTTCAGGCAAGCGTTATTCAAACGTATCCGGCGCGACGAAATCGGCTACCCCTTCGTTGGTGAGCACCTGCTTGGCGCGGATCACCAGGCCCAGTTCGCCGGCGCCGAAGTCCAGGTTCTCGCGATTGTCCGAGTCCATCTTGGCGAACAGCCATCCGGCGTACGGCACGGCCAGATAGAAGGTGTGCTGCACGGTCACGGCGAGATTTTCATTGTCGGCGTAGACGGCCCCGTTGGCGGGGGCGGCCAGCTCGATCGACGTGTACCGGTCGGCGTACTCTCGCTTGCGGGAGATGATATTGCCGATCCACGTCGGCGGCGTGGCGGCGTATTCGTCGAAGAGGTTGGCCAGCGGCGCGTTGAGCTCGGCGTCGCGCGGCGGAAGGTCCGGGCTCGAACACGAAACCGGCGTGACGGCCCAGACGGCCGCACGGCGAATGCGCTCGGTCTTGGCCGTCGGCGAGAGTCCCACCACGTTGTGCGGCTCCTCGACGCCGGCGTATTGGGGCACGGTGACGACGGCTGCCCGCGCGGCGCAGTACGCCGCATAGTTCACGCAGACGTTGCCGACCATCAGCAGCGACGACTGGATCATCAGCAGCACCAGCATCAGGGCGATGGGCAGCACCATGACAAACTCGAGCATGGCCCCGCCGCCCTCGTCGGCGACGATCGACGCCACGGTCCTGCGGCAGGCGATGGCCCGCAGGACGACGACGATGCCCGCCAGCCCCAGCCCCGAGACGGCGGCCACCGCCACCGCCAGTGCCAGCCCCGACAGGAACATTCCCGCAACCGCGACGCCGGCCAGCGGCCAGAGCACCACCGCCAGTCCCAGCAGGACTGCGCGCCGGGAATCTCGAGATTGTCCCCTCGCCTGAGCCATGGTCACACTCCGATAAAATCCAGCGACAACCGGCCCTGCCGCACGAGGATCTCCACCAGCGCCGCGGCCGAGCCGATGCACATCGCCAGGCCCAGCGGCACCTTAGGGCTGTCGGGGCGTGCCGGGTCGGGGCCCTTGCTGCGGCTGGCCAGCGACAACCACAGGAACTGGCCGATCCGCTTGAGGGTCGCTACCGTCACGCCGCGCAGCAGCATCAGCACCAAGGCCATGATGGCCGCCACAATCAGCCCGTAGAACAGGGCCGCCAGGGCGAACCGCATTCCCGTCAGGGCGCCGACGGCGGCCATCAGCTTGGCGTCGCCGCCGTGGACGCCGCCGGCCATCGCCGCCAGCAGCAACGGACCGCCGGCCACCAGCAGACCCAGCACGGCCCCGATCAGGCCGATACTGGCCGGTTCGTCGCCGTGCGGCGGCGTGCCCATCAGCCCGCCGACCAGCGTGTGGCCGATCAGACCGACCACGATCGCCGGGTACGTCAGGGCGTTATAGATTTTCCCGCTGCGGACGTCGGTCACCGAGGCGATGATCAGCATCGCCGCCAGCACGATGTAGGCCCACAGCACGCTCGCGTGCACCATGAGTGCCCCTTGCGGCTGAAACCGGGCCGGTATTACAGCGTGGAGGGATCCGTGCCGCCGCTGCCGCCCTTGATCGCCTGCCAGGCCTCGCCCGCCCAGCGCGAGATGTCCTTCCAGAAGAAGATCACCACCGCCAGCAGGGGCAGGGCCACCGCGGCGAAGATCAGCACGTACTCGACCATGTCCGCGCCGCCTTCGTCCTTGTGCAATTTCTTGAGAGCCTTGAGCAGAGTCTTCATGTTGCTTCCTCATTCAATCGGCAAGTAAGCAGCCGAGTCCCGCGCCGACTACGGGAGCGGCAATGTCGACATAAACGTCACCAGACGGTAGTGCTCGCCGATGACGGCCAGCAGCACCTGAAACACGTAAATCATCGGGAGCACAAAAAACGCCAGCAGCAGCACCCACTCGATGGTGGTCTGCCCGCGCTGGTCGCGGTGCAACCGCCGGATTGTGCTGCAGTTCATCATGACATCTCACTACCGGGTGCCGTGGCGGGAGGGCTTTAGCCCGACAGCCACGACTGCATGATCCAGGCCCGGGGATCGTGGCTCTCCGGGCCTTTGGCCCTGCGCGCCACGGCACCGGGCGCACCACTCAAGCCTGCGCAAAAATATCGCTGCAATGCTGCCACGTCCCCGTCAGCGTGCGAACCTTCGGTTCGTCGGCAAAGGCCGACACCTCGCCGGTCCAGACCAGCGTCTCGGTCGGTCGGCCGCGGTCGTCGCGACCGAACGCGAAGATATCCCGCAGGCGGTGGCGCCCGTCGTCGCCCAGGGGCAGCACCTCGGCGATGGCGGTGATCTTTCGCTGACCGCTTGAAAAACGCGTCATCTGGATGATGACGTCGATGGCCGAGGCGATCTGCGATCGCAGGGCGTGCAGCGGCAGTTCCACCTTGTTCATCATCGCCAGGGTCTCCAGGCGATTAAGGGCGTCCATCGGCATGTTGGCGTGCAGCGTGGACATGCTGCCGCCATGCCCGCTGGTCATCGCCTGAATCATATCCAGCGCCTCGCCGCCGCGAACCTCGCCGATGATGATGCGATCGGGCCGCAGGCGCAGCGACGAGCGGAACAGGTCGGCGATGCTCACCTCGCCGCGCCCCCAGCGGTCGGGCAGGCGGCTTTCCAGGCTGATCAGGTGGTCCTGCTGCAGGTCGAGCTCGGCCGAGTCTTCGATCACCACGATGCGCTGGTGCGCCGGGATGAACGAGCTGAGCACGTTGAGCAGGCAGGTCTTGCCGCTGCTGGTGCCGCCGGCGACGAGGATGTTCTTCTCGGCCAGCACGCAGCTTTGGACATATTCGAGCGCCTGCGGCGTCCAGGTGTTCAACTCGACGAGGTGGGCGGCGTTGAAGCCGACCTTGGCGAACTTGCGGATCGTCATGCACGTGCCCGCCCGCGACAGCGGGGCCAGGACCACGTGCACGCGGCTGCCGTCGGGCAGGCGGCTGTCTACCAGCGGGTGCTCGCTGGTGAGGCGCTTGCCGGTATACTGCAGGACGTTGTTGACGGCCGCCAGCAGGGCCGCTTCGTCCTCGAACCGCACGTCGGTCCGCGTGAGCTTGCCGCCGCGCTCGATGTAGACTT